>JAFDAE010000535.1 GCA_019314005.1 Deltaproteobacteria bacterium
AGGGAAAGCTTCACGTACGGGACTGTGGGGAGGGCGCCGGGTAACCGGTGCCTTTACCCGGAACCTGACCGGAAAAGCCGCGACGTTTTTTGCTTTAACGTCATTGTGTGAAAAATGCATCATTTTCCAGTTTCCTGTTGGCTTTTCCGGCAGGTGACTTCTACGTTATATTTTACCGATATATAGAAACAATAGGAGCATCAAATGTCTCAAGAAATTTGGGCGGAAATAGCAAAGCCATTCAATGGAAAAGTTACTAATTACCTTCCTCAAGGAGGTATCATCGAAGAAAAAAATATAACTGACGCGTATCTCAATGGAGGATTCTGCCTTGCAGTAGGAATGCTTTGGCTTGAGTCGAGGAAAAAGAAAACCGCAGACTTCTTTACAAACCTGGAAAAATTTGATGACCTTTTAAGCAGTCAAATAACTCGTATAATGAAATTCCAGGCACATCAGAACGTAGTCATGTTCAGTCTTCTCAAAAAGAAGATGGTCAGGCGGATAGGTGTCAAGGTATCTGTCGTGATTACTATCAAAGAATTTCACAAACTCAAGCTCAAGATTGGCAAGATTGATGTGGCAGATGACATTGCGCCCGTCAAGAATGCAAAAGGGAGACTTGTTTGTTAACTCATATCCATGGATGGATGACTCCAAAATTGGTCGAAAAGCGGGACATAATAAAGATGTTGATCGAGTAATTGGTAACCTGCTCAATCACCGACGGGGATGGTTGAGGTCGCATGGTCTTGTTTATAAAAGAACTAAATTATCTTTGACTATCTTTGAGATGGATGTCATGCTTAATAAAATAACCTCATCGGCTGGTTTTAAAATATTTGATACATTCGGGCCAGGATCAGGGCACACTATGGCATGTCATGTAGAGAAAACGAAGATCACTTACTATGATCCCAATATTGGAGAATTAGAATTCACAGGTGTCAATTCTAAGCGTAACTTCCAAAACTTTTATAAATACTATACATCAAAAGTCTTGAATTACAGCATTATTCAAGCCTTATATTATGTCATAACCTTTTTTTAGCATTGATAGCTATTAGTTGTAAAAAAAACCTGCTTTTTATCTTTGGTGGTTATTGTAATTACAAAATGGGTTTCTTGATCACTCTTGATGGAACGTTTGAATCTTCGGTAGTCAAAATTTTTTTACCAATAAAGGAGGAAGCTATCAACTGGAAGCAAATATTCATATAACAATGCTAATTCAGCCGACGCAAAATGCCGCGCGGCTGATTAGCGATGTTATAAATAATCTATAATTAAAAAGGTTAACAGCATGGAACAAAATAATAAATTGTTAAATATTCCTAAGTTTACTCACACCGCCAATATGAAAGAAATTTTTGGTGTAGATATTGATTGCTATGTTCTTGATGATTCCGCAAAAAGGATGCGAGTTATCGGGCAGAGAGGGATGACCTCAGCATTAGCAATCAAAGGGGCAGGTAGTACAGGTTTTATGAGAACAATGAATTCAAAAAGTCTGTCAAAATACATAGGTCCAGTGCTTAGGGGAAAAATTGACCATCCTATTGAATTTGGTGCATTTTCTGGTGGTCCAGGCAAAGGGTATAAGGCCACAATTTTAATTGATGTATGTAAGGCTATTACGGCGGCAAACCAGGCTGGAGAACTTGCTCCAAATCAAAAAAATCTCGCCATTCAAGCTTCTATTATTATCAATGCCAGCGCGAAATTCGGCATTGATAATTTAATTGACAGGCTTACCGGATTTGACGATACACTAGAAAATTATATTGAAGCCTTCAAAATATATATACGAGATGAAGCATCAGAGTATCAAAAGCAATTTTCCAGAGATTTTTATGAGGTTTGTTATCAAGTATATGGATTAGAATGGGAAAAAGGCAAAAATCACCCTCAATTTTTCGCATACCTAACACGAAATTATGTTTATGCTCCGCTTGCTGATAGTAATGGTGCTATTTTGCAAAAACTTGATACAAGAAACCCAATTATTAAAAAGTCTGATGGTAAGGGCGGATACAGAAAATATAAATTATTCCAATTTCTTGAAGAAATAGGGGTTGCAGCGTTACAAAATCAAATAGGCCAGTTTATAGCAGTTGGGAGGCTCTCAAAAAACAAGCATGAATTTAAACGTAACTTTGAAATAATCCAAGGGAGACCGGTTCAACTACAACTTCCAGGGCTTGATGATTATAACATATCTACTGATTTAACCAATATTTTATAACCACCGCATCCACTCCGACAGGCAGGGTCGACGGCCTTTAAAAAATACATAGTCATCATCCCCTGCCTGCCGGTGATGCTATATCGAACCCCGCAGTAAGATGCAAAGTTAGGCGCGATTAGAACGGCATTTTCTGATAAAACATGACAAGAAAATTTATTTTTAACAGTCTGTATTAAAATAAAGAATATTTCAAGAAAAATAATTGTCAGTAAAA
>JAFDAE010000536.1 GCA_019314005.1 Deltaproteobacteria bacterium
ATTGGAGACAGCGGGGAAGTCGTTACGCCATTCGTGCAGGTCGGAACTTACCCGACAAGGAATTTCGCTACCTTAGGACCGTTATAGTTACGGCCGCCGTTTACCGGGGCTTCAGTTCAGAGCTCTCACCCCTCTCTTTAACCTTCCGGCAGCGGGCAGGCGTCAGACCCTATACGTCGTCTTGCGACTTCGCAGAGCCGTGTGTTTTTAGTAAACAGTCGCCACCCCCTGATCTGTGCCACCCGCACCTGGTTGCCCAAGTGCAGGTCACCCTTCTCCCGAAGTTACGGGTGCATTTTGCCGAGTTCCTTCAATGCGGTTCTCTCAAGCGCCTTAGTATTCTCTACCTGTCCACCTGTGTCGGTTTGGGGTACGGTCTGATGCGGGGGCTATTTCCTGGAACATCTTCGCTGCCAGTTCAATCCGATAAGGACTGACAACTTACAACATTCGTCACCACCCGCTGGCCGGGGAATATTAACCCCGTTCCCATCGACTACGCCTTTCGGCCTCGCCTTAGGGGCCGGCTAACCCTGCGCAGATTAGCTTTACGCAGGAACCCTTGGACTTTCGGCGAGAGTGTCTCTCACACTCTTTATCGTTACTCATGTCAGCATTCTCACTTCCGATACCTCCAGATACTCTTACGAGTACCCTTCACAGGCTTACGGAACGCTCCGCTACCACGTATCAAATCCAGAAGAAATGATACATTCGCAGCTTCGGTGTATGGCTTTAGCCCCGTTACATTTTCGGCGCAGAAACCCTTATTTAGACCAGTGAGCTGTTACGCTTTCTTTAAAGGATGGCTGCTTCTAAGCCAACCTCCTGGTTGTTTTGGGATTTCCACATCCTTTGCCACTTAGCCATAACTTAGGGACCTTAGCTGGCGATTAGGGCTGTTTCCCTTTCCACTACGGACCTTAGCACCCGCAGTGTGTCTGCCAGATATTACTTCTCGGTATTCGGAGTTTGGTTAGGTTTGGTAAGGCGTTGAACCCCCCTAGCCCATCCAGTGCTCTACCCCCGAGAGTATTAGTCCGACGCTCTACCTAAATAGATTTCGCGGAGAACCAGCTATTTCCAGGTTTGATTGGCCTTTCACCCCTAGCCACAAGTCATCCCCCCATTTTTCAACATAGGTGGGTTCGGTCCTCCAGTGCATGTTACTGCACCTTCAACCTGCCCATGGCTAGATCACCTGGTTTCGGGTCTAATACATCGAACTTGTCGCCCTATTAAGACTCGGTTTCCCTGCGCCTACACCTAACGGTTTAAGCTTGCTCGACAGATTAAGTCGCTGACCCATTATACAAAAGGTACGCCGTCACCCCGAAGGGCTCCGACTGATTGTAAGCATCCGGTTTCAGGATCTCTTTCACTCCCCTCGTCGGGGTTCTTTTCACCTTTCCCTCACGGTACTTGTTCACTATCGGTCGCACACGAGTACTTAGGCTTGGAGGGTGGTCCCCCCATGTTCAGACAGGATTTCACGTGTCCCGCCTTACTCAAGTCCGTTCATTGTCAACACCTGTACGGGGCTGTCACCCACTACGGCCTAACTTTCCAGAAAGTTCCAGTTAGACAATGACCGGCACTGGCCTGGTCCGCGTTCGCTCGCCACTACTAACGGAGTCTCGGTTGATGTCCTTTCCTCCGGTTACTGAGATGTTTCAGTTCACCGGGTTCGCCTGCACTACCTATGTATTCAGCAGTGCATGACCCCGAAGGGCCGGGTTTCCCCATTCGGATATCCACGGATCAAAGCTTGTTCGCAGCTCCCCATGGCTTTTCGCAGCGTACCACGTCCTTCATCGCCTGTGTGCGCCAAGGCATTCGCCTGATGCTCTTAAGTCACTTGATTGTTCTCATTATCAATGCTCACCTCATTATCAATGCTCACCGTTAATTGGGCCTGACTCAAATCGTCCACTTGAGACCGGATAATAAATCCGGGAGAAATCCCAAACAGTTGACGTGACGCCAAGTGATCCAAAAAACTCACATTGAAAATAAATATTAAGACCAGATAATCGAGATCAACCCAAATGCAGAGCGGTCGTCCGCATGCCCAATTCCATTGCCATAACAATAAGCTATTAGCGATGAGATCGAGCCTTCCTTCCTGTACCAGCTGGAGCGCTGGATGGTACCCGGCTGGAGTACCGTCCAAAAAGGCTTTAGGCAAATCCCCTTATTCACGATGTATGTAGTTGCGGGAAGATAACTTCCCAAGCCGGCGTCAGATTGCCCGACACCGGAAAAACTTGTTCTCTTCAATATGAACTCAGCAATATCACTCAGTAATGGTGGAGCCAGACGGGATCGAACCGACGACCTCCTGCTTGCAAAGCAGGCGCTCTCCCAACTGAGCTATGGCCCCCTAATTTTTGGGCCGTTCAATTGTTGCCATTCAATTTCTGGCCTCAAACTCTGGTGTTCACTCTCGCTTCACCACTCAAAAAATGAATGGTGGGCCTGGGTAGACTTGAACTACCGACCTCACGCTTATCAGGCGTGCGCTCTAACCAGGCTGAGCTACAGGCCCTAAACGCGTGTATGCGCTCATATTGAATAGAACGCTCATATTGAATAGAAAGAGAAACGAAGACGGCGGAAATCCCGCTCTTATTTTAGCGCCTGATCCGGATAATCCGGATCAGACTTTGTTCTTAAGAGAACCAATATGGAAATAGGCTTCCATGAAGGTTCATCCTTAGAAAGGAGGTGATCCAGCCGCAGGTTCCCCTACGGCTACCTTGTTACGACTTCACCCCAGTCGCTGACCTTACCGTGGCCTGCTGCCTCCTAAGTTAGCACACAGTCTTCGGGTAAAACCAACTCCCATGGTGTGACGGGCGGTGTGTACAAGGCCCGGGAACGTATTCACCGTGGCATGCTGATCCACGATTACTAGCGATTCCAACTTCATGCTCTCGAGTTGCAGAGAACAATCCGAACTGAGACGGCTTTTAGAGATTAGCTCCTCATCGCTGAGTGGCTGCTCACTGTCACCGCCATTGTAGCACGTGTGTAGCCCGGCCCGTAAGGGCCATGATGATTTGACGTCATCCCCACCTTCCTCCGGCTTATCACCGGCAGTCCCTCTAGAGTGCCCAACTTAATGCTGGCAACTAAAGGCGAGGGTTGCGCTCGTTGCGGGACTTAACCCAACATCTCACGACACGAGCTGACGACAACCATGCAGCACCTGTATCCAATCCAGCCGAACTGAAGGAAAGCATCTCTGCTATCCGCGATTGGTATGTCAAGGGCCGGTAAGGTTCTTCGCGTTGCCTCGAATTAAACCACATGCTCCACCGCTTGTGCGGGCCCCCGTCAATTCCTTTGAGTTTTAGTCTTGCGACCGTAGTCCCCAGGCGGGGTGCTTAACGCGTTAGCTGCGTCACCAAACAGCATGCTGCCTGACAACTAGCACCCATCGTTTACGGCGTGGACTACCAGGGTATCTAATCCTGTTTGCTCCCCACGCTTTCGCGCCTCAGCGTCAGTATCGAGCCAGTAAGCCGCCTTCGCCACTGGTGTTCTTCCTAATATCTACGAATTTCACCTCTACACTAGGAATTCCACTTACCTCTCTCGAACTCAAGACTGGCAGTATTGAGGGCAGTTCCAGGGTTGAGCCCTGGGATTTCACCCCCAACTAACCAGCCCGCCTACGCGCGCTTTACGCCCAGTAATTCCGAACAACGCTAGCCCCCTCCGTATTACCGCGGCTGCTGGCACGGAGTTGGCCGGGGCTTCTTCTGTGGCTACCGTCATTATCTTCACCACTGAAAGAGTTTTACAACCCTAAGGCCTTCTTCACTCACGCGGCATGGCTGCGTCAGGGTTTCCCCCATTGCGCAATATTCCCCACTGCTGCCTCCCGTAGGAGTCTGGGCCGTGTCTCAGTCCCAATGCGGCCGATCAACCTCTCAGTTCGGCTACCAATCGTCGCCTAGGTAAGCCATTACCCTACCTACTAGCTAATTGGACGCGAGCCCATCCCATACCGCCGGAGCTTTGGTCACTGTATCATGCGATACCGTAACCTTATGTGGTATTAGCACCCGTTTCCCGGTGTTATCCCACTGTATAGGGTAGGTTGCTCACGCGTTACTCGCCCGTCCGCCACTCTCATCATCTTAATCCATCCGAAAACGTCATAAAATGAATCCCGTTCAACTTGCATGTGTTAAGCACG
>JAFDAE010000537.1 GCA_019314005.1 Deltaproteobacteria bacterium
GGTGATATTATCATCGAGCACAAGCGTCTTTTGCCCTGTGCCTGGATCCGTTTTAAAAATCCCGATAGGGAGCTTCGCGGTATCTTCTGAGATATTCCTGATACATGCGTAATATTGGGAAAGCTGCATTGAGCTCTGGGGGGTCACTTTGGCGCCAGAGAGAGATTGAGCGCCGCCGAACATGTAGCCGGTCGAGGAGTCGATCCATCCCTCAGTGTCGTTTTTTGATTGTGCTAATATTCTGCCGAAAATACTCATTTAGGGCCGCTCCTAATTGACATCCTAATGAGCTCAATGTATATCAATACGCCCGGGACAATTAAGGAGGATGGTTTGTGAATGAAATATACGCCGCCAGCAATCAGAGCAAGGGCCGTCAAATAAGTTACGATTAGTAAGATTTTGAGCTTCAAAGGTCTGCCCCTGATAAAGTGTAAATTTTATTACAGTGATTAAACGTAATAAAATACACTTTGTCAACCCCTTATCCCAATTCGATAATCCCCCGCTCCTCATACACGCTGGGCCCTGGAGCTTCATCTGGGGTCATAGCGCAGCCGATTGCCATGATGCCGGCGACAATTCCGTCGATCTTTTCGGTGGATTTATCCTTGTCCGGCTTATAGCTCTTGGATGGGTCGGTCTTTATCACCACATTTGCAGATTGCCAAGTCACAATGGGGTTGTTATTGTGGTGCATCTCTCTACTTAAAACCAGTCGCTCAAACTCTTTACATGGTTCATTCATGCTCAAGAAGCCCTGGCGAAACTCTACCATGTCGATTCCATAATCGTCTACGAGGCTCAAAGCCGTTGCCCGGGCGTTGTGAGGGTCAAAGCCAACCTCCCTCAAGTCATAATCCCCGGCGATCTCGACTATTCTCTTTTTCAAATATTTGTAATCTATTGTATTGCCTGGTGTTAGCTCCAAATGACCCTGATCCCGCCAAGTGAGGTATGGTACCCGGTCTTTCTTCTGTCTGTCGATGGCGTTGTCTTCCGGGGCCCAATGCCAAAGGAAAAGAGCTTGCACCTTAGGGAACCATAAAGCAAAGGCGGTAAGATCGGAGATTGAAGAGAGGTCAAGGCCACCATAGCACACCTCGCCCTTCAATTCATCCAGGCTGTAAACCTTTTTTCCGCACTCTTGCCAAAAGGCATGGGATAGCCAACGGACCGCCGCCTCGGTGACAATGTTCAAGTATAGCCGCTTAAATAGGTTCTCAAAGGTAGATTGATTCCGCGCTTCCCGCGCCTCGTTCTCCATGAAGCTATCGAAAAACGCGACCCCTAGATTTGGATTTGCCTTATACCACGTATGGGGGTGATAGATGTCGTCTTTCAAGTCTGCCTCGAAGATGATCGGGAGGAATGACGGATCGGGGATAAATCCCTCTGGACGGTCGCGAACATTCTTCGCATAGTCAAGGGTTGTATTGCATATGCTCTCTGGCCGGTTGTAATCTGCCGTTGTAATCATGAAGGTAAAGGGCTGCTCTCTGGCACCCATGGAGGTCTGCAGCACCTTCAATAACTCCCCGTCCTTATGTACGTGGAGCTCATCCACCACCGCCACATGAGTATTGAACCCGTGTTTTGTGTCGGCATCCCGGGAAATAGGCTGAATAAAGGAGCCGTCGGGCTTGGCAATGGATCCAGTATAAAGCCTGACCCTAGATTCCATTTCAGGCTCGTTCGTGTGCATCATCTTACACATATTCCAAACCAATTTGGCCTGACCCTTATCGGCACCGGCACAATAGACCTCGGCCCCGTTCTCTCCGTCGATGTGGAAGGCTGCGCAAGCTATCGCAGCGGCAAGCATAGATTTGCCGTTTTTTCGCGGGACATAGCAGAAGATCTTTCTATATCGCCGGCAATCCACCCGAAAAGGTTTCCTACAATAGCTTTTTGCCATGGTTGCAATAAAAACGGCTTCCCCGCCCATTTCCCCTTCACATGAGTACAACACTCTTCAATAAAATCAATTGCCCTCTCTGCCAGTTCCTTACAGAAGAAAAACCCCTCGCAGTCGTCCAGGGGGTTATACCCAGGGATGCCGACGAGGATGAGCTCCTCTATCGGCATGGTTTTCATTGACTCTCGGTGGGCTTTTAGGTCTACGAGGAGGGCGTCGAGGGATTTCTTTTTATCTGGCACTATTCATCCTCTTATTCAAAACTTCCCAAGCCCGGGCCGCCGTCTGTGGCACTACTCCATTCCCCAGCATCCTAAGTCGGTCAATCCTATGGGCAATCCCTGCAATGATTCTACCCAATCCGGATTTAATCTTCCCATACCAACTTGACTCCCCAGCTTTAGAGTTTTTGTACCGTTCTTCTGATTGTGGTAGCCCTTCTGGTTTAGCGCTTCCGGGGTCTGCCAATTCGCCACCGCAGTCTGTATGTTCAACCCCCCTTGTCGTCCATTGCTCCCCGCTCCCGTCATGCAGCTTGCATGGGGCGTCGGCCACGACTCTTGGCGGCTCCCAGCCGTATTGAGGTTGTCCTGGGCGCGAAGGCCATCTTCCGTTAGATATCTCATAAACTCCGGGAGCGGCTTCCCCCTGCTGTGACTTCTCCTCTTGTCCGCTTTTTCCTTCGATCCGGACGCACTCCTCCAGTCTCTGGCCGCGGGAGTCGGCCAATATGAAAACCCGTTTTCGTCTGTGTGGGGCGCCAACTTCCTCCGCTGAGAATATTCCCCACGTTGTTCTATAACCAAGCTCTTCCAACTGGCAGAGGACAAGGTGCAGTGCCGATATTGAGTCAGTTTTGAGCAAACGCCTGTAAAACCGCTCTCTCCAACTGCTAAGGGCCCAACGAGTGCGCGGATTTCTTTCGGCGCTGATAAGATCGTCAACCCTTTGGATTTCCTCGAGGTGTTCACAGGTTTTTGCTGAGACAAGTCCTTCGACATTTTCAAAGAAACATCGAACAGGCTTAATTGCGTCAATGATTCGGGTGATATAGGGCCAGAGATGGCGGGGGTCTTCTGAGGCCCTTCGCTTTCCCGCTGCGGAAAATGGCTGACAGGGGAACCCGCCTGTAAGGAGGTCGATAGAGCCTTTTGGAATGCACTCCACTGGGAAGGTTTTAAGATTCGACCAAATAGGGTGCGCTTCCACTTCCCCGCTTTCCATTCTCTTGATATTGAGCGCAATGGCATAGGCTTCGATCTCACAAGTAACGATGGGTTTGATTC
>JAFDAE010000538.1 GCA_019314005.1 Deltaproteobacteria bacterium
ATACTCACCGTCACTGACGATATCGCCATTGCTGTCCGTTCCATTCCAGCCAACAGAATACTCTCCCGGGTCTTGCCGGCCGCAAGGGACCGTACAGACTTCGAATCCTTCACTGTCATAAATCCTGACCGTAACATCCGCGCCTGTTTCCAGGTTATAAGTCCCGCCTACCGGCTTGCCGTTGTTTACAAAAATGGTATCATTATCACCTGACACTACTGTCTTTCCTATATAGTCAAGAACGTTTTCGCTCCCCTGCGCTTCGAGTGATTGTTGGATCTTTGCAAGGGCGTCATTCATAGTGAACATTTGTTCCAAACTCGAGAATTGAGCCAGTTGTGCCGCGTGCCGCGAAGTCCGTGCCGTCGAGAGGATTCATCGGATCCTGATGTTGCAGTTGTGCCACCAAAAGGTGCAAAAACTCATTACGCCCCAATTCATCATCCTTTTTTGCGGAGCTTAACTCCGAACCCGCTTTAGACCATTCTTCAGTTGCATAAATTGTTGGGTCAATATCTGATATATACATCTGTCCTTTCCTTTCTTCTTCCCTTGTTCCTTTTTAGTGTTTAGTGTTCATCCAGCAATGAACACTACCTATGCAATGAGGTCTAACACCGCATCCATTCGACCCCTTGAAACCGCGGCGTCTATATCTTCCTCTTCATTCCCTATTCCAAGAACAGACGATGTTCTTTTACCGCCGCCTGTCCGATGCCCCACGCCTCTGTGCTCCTTCTGGGCGTCTTTCATGGACTCCCCGAACTGATAGCTTACATGGACGTCTATCTTGTCCAACCTGATATCTTGCTCAATCAATGACTGTTTCAGTTCCTGGATATGCGATAAAAGGAGTTCCCTGGTTGCCTGACTTTCAGCAACAACATTTAATTTCAGCACGTTCCCTTTCATCCCCATGTCCAACTTGACAGTCCCTAAATGGGGCGGCTTCAAGCGAAGTCTTATATTATCTTCACCCCGCATAAGGGAACGGCCAATCTGACGACTTACCTGACTTACTACATACATAGGGAGGCTACGGAAGGACGGTCGGGCGTGTTGTTGGGCGGCCTTTATCGATTCGGTAAAAGTACGATCTTCAGAGAGAGTGTGAACAATATTGGCAGCTTTATTCCGACCCGGTATTCCCATATCTTCTTTGCTGTTCCATCTGTTCTCAAGTAGTTCTGCGATTTTTTCATTACCGGGACCTGAATCTACCTTTTGTGTGTTGTCCGTCCTTTCTGAGACTATTTGCGCAAGCCGTGAGCTGTCCGGCCCTTCTTTCTGTGTATTATACCTATCACCTGTCTTGTCGGCAACGATATGTGTGCCCCGCGCCTTTATATTTTTCCGTTTACCAATTCCTGTTTGTTGCCCCTTCGGGTCTTTTGGCCCTAATAGTTCATCAATCATTTTTTGTGTGGAGCGGGATTTAATTTGTAATTCTGAATCATTGTTCTTGGAATCGACAACCACCTCACCTATCAAACGCTTAATCGTTTTTTCGACATCTTGATTAGGCAAATGCGGTTTTTTAGTTTTTGCAATGCTCTCTTCAAGCAATTGAACAAACCTGTCAAGAGATATCGCTCCGTTGAGTTTTTCCTTTTCTCCCTCCATCCCCAAGTCCGAAAATAGATGTTTGATACTCTCTTCCCACTCATTATAAGGCGTCGCCCGATGCAGGGGGGAAGTATTGCCCACAATCCGTTTAAGGCTCTGGAGGAAACTTTCCAGGTTAAGATCACCATTTGCTGTTCTTGTCTCAGAGAGTACCTTTTCTATGTGCCGGGCGTTTAGCCCCGACCGTTGGAGCGCTACTTCTATATAAGGTATAGCAGAGGCGTCCAGCACAAGATCTTTCTTTTTTCTATCAACTGCAGCTTTCAGTTCAGAAAGTTTTGAAAAGAGTTCTAATACGTTAATCTTACCATTTTTCTGTTTACCGGCATCAAGAAGTCCGTTTATTAGTTTGTCTACATCTGATTTGGCAAATCCACAAAAACTCAAGAACTCTTTTAAGGAAGAAATGCCCTCTCGGGAAATAGACATCTTCTCTAACGGGACCCCGGAGCCCATGAGAAACTTCCTCAAACGTTCTACCGACGCTTGATCTTGCGGTCTTATATTGTCTGCCGCACTATTGGCCGATTTTGAGATCTTTGGATTGCTACCTCTTTGCGTGACAGTTTTCAACCGCTCAAAGATCTTAGCCAGATTTTCCAACAGGAGGTTAAGTTGTACCGGTTGTGCATCCATTCTTTCTTCTCCCTAAATTTCATCACTTAAATCTCTTTGTTTCTCTTGTTAAGCAACGTGTATACCAACATTTTTATGCTTGAAATAAACATAATAAAATCGGCATGTTTTCAACAATAAATGCTTTGGGCCAAGCCAGATAATCGTGCGGGAGGATAAAATTTTCCGGGCAAAAAAGTAAGGAAAGGAAAATATTGCCCACTCTGAAATGTAATTGGGAGAATTGAGGGATTTAGGGATTTGGATGGAATTCAAACAATTTGTTATTGAATATCGAATATTGAACAAGGAATGTCGAATTATGAAGTTTAATAGGGTGTTCCATTACTTCGATATTCATTATTCCTTGTTCGAAATTCTGCGGTTCAAAACTAAATGCGCTTAAGTCAACAGTGTTGCATGAGGGGGGGACTCAAAGCTCAATCATTTTTGCAGTAAACGCGAGCTAATCACAGCGGCCTTTTCCGGTTTAACATAGGAGAGTATTTTCCCCACACTATCGCCTTTCATCTTGGAAAAAAGCTCCACGATAATGTTTATATCAAGTTGCTCGATGAGTCCTGCCGCCTTTTTGGGAGCCATAGAGGTATATACTTTAATTAAGTGCTTAATCTTTCGTTCATGTGCTTCGCTTTTTTTGTCAACTATTTCTTTTATCTTTTCCTGAAGCTTAGACAACTCTATCAGTTTCTCTTCTATTTCTGTTTGTAGAATAAGGAGCTGTTCACGTTCTCTTTGGATACGCCGCCGCTCCATCTCCAGCTCAAAAAACTTTCTCTCAACAACAACGCTACTGGTAGCGTCTTTTTGTGATTCCTGAGCCCCTTTTTCAAGGTTCGACTCGGCGCTATTTGTTTCTGTTCCCTCTTGTCCCGCCGACTCAGCGGCTACAGCGGTTTGACTTTGAAAACATATCGGGATCGGATCTTCTTTCGAGTAGGCAAGGAACACGGTTAGGACGAGTTTTAATACCAAAAATGAAAGAAGCGCTCCGATGAAATAAAACTCTTTATGTTTTTTGCGTTGCTTCATGAAAAGGTCTTCCTGTCTCTCTTGGTTTGCCTTTAAGACTTTTTACGAAACCATCAACTTTCTTCGTAATACACTCAGCTCGTCGGCAATCTTCTGTTCGAGCCGGTTAGACTCCTCTGTATACCTCGATTGCTCAATACCTTTTAAATGCTCAAGAGACTTCTTTTTAATTGACGCGGTTTTTAAATCTTCTCTTTTACGATCCCTGCGTGTGATCGCTTCCTTCAAGCGTTGCTGTTCAGATGCGACACCGCAGTCTATTTTTTCGATATACAGCTTATACATCTGATAGGTTTGGGCATTTATTCCCTTTTTTTCTTCATGTGCCAACTCATTAGAAAAAATCTTACGAAGCCTCTTTAAGTCATTAATTTTATTCCTGCAGCTTATAACAGCCTGTTCTGCTATAGCTAATTTAATTTGAGCCGCCTGTTCCAGATGCCTTCTATATC
>JAFDAE010000126.1 GCA_019314005.1 Deltaproteobacteria bacterium
GGTCGCTTTAGGAGCTATCTTTAGACCGGGAACGCTCTGTTCGTTCGCTATATCGTATGAAGAGCCGATATAGCCTTAGTTCCTTACCAATTTTGGTTCAAGCGTATCAACCTATTTCGCTTGTCTCGTATTACGACCCTTACGATAGTTCAACTTTCGTTTCTCCATGGCGTCCTTTCCCTTGCAGATTGACCAGATCAGGTTTCCGATTTTTTCCACGTTGTCTCGCAGGCTTCACACGAATCCGTTACCAGAAACGCATGCTGCAATAGGGATATCCTGAACGAATAGGATAGCATCAAGCAATCTGGAATTCAGCTTCTTGTCGCACCTTCATACTACGAAGGTGTGGGTCAAATACATGTGATAATTAACCACAAAGCACACAAAGCACACAAAGAAAGCACAAAGAAAGCACAACGTTTAAGATTTTCCCAAATTTACACCGATAAAGTGTTTGTTCATCAGTCCTTTGTGGTCTTTGTGGTCTTTGTGGTTTAAATCTGAATATTTAAAAATATTTAATACTGATTAATATCAAGTCCAATCTACCCACATAAAACAGCGAAGAGCCCTCGATTTCTCCGAGCTTCTGACGATCCTGAAGAAGAACAAGCGCAAGTTGGGCGCGGATCTCACGAGTCGGCGGTTCATAGATGATCTGCGCCGGGTTTACGATGCCGTCTACAGACCCTGCGGCCTCACCGACGACGATATCGCCATGGTGGAAGAGGCCGCAGGATGAGGGTCGCAGGACCCGAGCCCGGCCGGGTTTCGGTCGACCTCAAAAACGACCCGGAGACTTTCGCCGAGGAAAATCCGATTCGATCCTCCATGGCTGCTTTGCCTGGAAATTGCGAAAGATTCTTAACCGATGATTGTGAATATATTAATGATTCAGATGACCGAGGATATCAAGGGCCTGGCGGTTGGACAGGTCGGGCCTTGTGGGATAACATGTGGATCCTGCCCCCTGGGAAACGGTGCCGCATCGAATGCTGCGAGCATGGCAAGGGAGGTCATTGCAAGCTGCAAGATAGCAGAGTGGGCCCCCCTCGTGCCAGGGGCGGGCGGTGCGGAGATCGACTGGGATCAGGTGGAGAGGGGCCTTCATTGGATGGAGGCAAACGCGCTGTGTGCCGGCTGCGAGGCAGGTGGCGGCCCGCCGGAATGCCCCATAAGGATCTGCGCGAGCGATAAGGGTTACTCTCTTTGCAGCGACTGTTCCGATCTGGAGTCGTGCTCCAAGTTCGACTGGCTGCAAGAGCACGGAACATCTCTAAAGGCGGCCTTGAAGGGCTGCCGAGGGCGGTCCAAAGATGAATACATACGGGCCATGGAGGGGCGGTCTTCCCGGGAGTGAATCTCCCTTTGGATGAGCGGGGCTCTTAGCGCATTCATTGCCATATTGCCATCGCGGTTTTCCGACGGCCGGGTCGTGGGTATGACCTTCCTCAACGCCGCCAAGAAGTACGGCGCAAAGATCCAAGCCAGACCCCTTCAGAGTCGTACCCATCCGGATCCTGCGGCTTCTTTTGGCGCGGATCTAGGAGACCGACCGGCCGATAGACGAGGTTGTCTACCTTACTCACGCGAAGACGCGAAGACGCGAAGACGCGAAGGGACTAGAAGACCCGACCGGCTGATAGACGAGATCGTCTACAGACTTCTACGGCCTTATTGACGACGATATCGCCGTGGTGGACGAGGCCGCGGGGTGAGGGCCACGGGACCTGGGCTCGGCCGGGTGTGGTGTCGTTGGGCGACGTTATGCAGGCGCAGAAATGAGTCCCTCGATATCGGCAGAACGAGCGCGGGGTAATGGAAAGAAGAGACGCGATATCAGAGATCGATGTCACGCAGCTTGGCATAATCCCTGAGCGAGATCCCTTTGTCCTTGTTCCTCAGCAGATACTCGTACTGGGAATCCACATAAGCGGCCTCGGCGGGGGTTGCGATATCCTTATCCTTTGCGACTTTGGTGGTGGTCGTTTCAGCCATCTCCCTAACTGGTTGTATCTTGGGCATATATAATTTTGGTATTACTTGTAATCAGATCGTCCCGATCTTTGAAAGATCTCAGCAATGTAGACGAACCTCTCGGCGTCGTCAATGAAATACTCGACACGGAATTTGCCGATCCTAAGCCTATACATCGGAGGTGACCAATTGCCTTTCACTTTCTTGATATCTGCTGATGGACGTGGTTTATAGGGTATCTCTTCCAGCGCCACAAACCTTGATAGGAGCATTAGTGTGGTACTTTTCTCCAGCTTGTCTAAGGTCTTCCGGGCTTTGGGCGCGAGAAATACTGAATAGGCCGTGGGCGTCACCACCAGTACACTGTAAAGGGTGTCCTGGTTCTTAATATTTGGGGAACCTACGTCCTGTCGTTACGGTCGGTCGGTTGGTCGACCGATGAGATAGGGAACAGACACCTCGGCCCCAATGACGAGATCGCCATGGTGGAAGAGGCCGGGAGGGTGAGGGCTACAGGACCTGAGCCCGGCCGGGGGAGGCGTCCTCGATCCGCCTATAACCAGGCCGCCCTTCCCGGCGCCAGCCGGCGCCTGCCGTTGCAGGCCTGCCAACCATCCACATTTGATTGGGGAAATACAATGTCACAAATACTCAGAAAATTCGTCCTCTGCGACCTTCGCCAGTTTCAATAGACCCTTCAGCGTGCCCAACTTTAATTCTTTGTGCATCGGCACCACGGTCGCGACCTTTCCCTCTGAGGTCATCTTTGAGAGTCTGACGTGGCTTCCACTCTGGCCCGCAGTCTCGAAACCGAATTTGTTACAGAGAATCCTGACCGCTTTCTCGCCGGAGATCTTCCTAAGCCTTGACAACCGAAGCCACCTCAAAGGTGGTTATGAAGGACCTCTTCATATCGTCCAAGGGAAACTCCTCCAGATAGAGTTCTGTTGCTTCTTTGAGGCTGTCGACGGCCTCCTCCAGGGTATCGCCCTGGCTGACCGTCCCCACTTCCGGACATTGAGCCACGTACATGTTCTCCTCTTTATGCACCACCGCAGTTAATGTCCACATAGCAAGTCACCTATCCAGAGTATTCGTTCCTGCTATAAACTCCTGCTGTGACTATTCCCCGCCCTAAAGGACGGGGCTTCTAGTTCGTTTGGACAAAGACTGTAGCCCCAGTCTCAGAATATTAATAGCAGCATTCTCGTCTCGGTCCATGACCAATCCACATTGAGGACATTTATGGACCCGGTCTGATAGCTGCTTGTCAACCAATGTACCACACCTGGAGCACATCTTGGTTGTGTTCCTGGGATCTACCAGTACCACCGCAGAACCAGCATCTATCGCTTTGTTCTGAGTGATTGTTACCAGCATCCTCCAAGACGCATCCGAGATGCTTTTTGCCAGGCGGTGGTTTTTGAGCATGGTTTTAATGCTCAAGTCTTCAAACGCTATGATACCGTACTTGTCTACTAACTTTCGACTAAGTTGATGAACGAAATTGTGTCTTTTGTTAGAGATTCGTTCATGGGTTCTTTGAACTACTTTCAAGGATTTCTTTCGTTCGGGTGTACCTTTTTGAGCTTTTGCTAGCTCGTTTTCTTCTTGGCGGAAGAAACTCGGGTTATCAATATGTTCACCATTCGAAATATGAATTAATGCGTTCTTCAACATTTGTTCTCAGGTTTTCGTAAAAAATTGCATAGTCATACATGTGGTACACGCCCTCGGGAAATGTGACGCTTGTCGTCGGCAATTCTTCAGGATTGGATATATTCGTAATCACCAGTGCGTTGTTCACTACTTGTGCAGCCGCAAAATTAGGGTATCTGTTCGGATGCTCGGGATTTTCGTGCTTGAAGAATACTGCTTCTATATTAGCAGAAGCAGGTGCAAATACGGTATCGGTTTTCCAGGTTAAAGGGTTTACCACAAAGGATCTCGGGAGTACTGTTGGGGCCTGGCTCTCCTTGCCTTTTTCATCAGATATAGTATTATATGTAATAAAACAGCCAGTATCTGTCGAATTCTTACAGATTTTCATTAATGGATTTATATTCAGATCCGATTGCGTGACTGAATAACCAATAACATAAGCCGCGATAAGTTTTTCAAGAGACTCGGGATCACCGGTAAGGAGTTCCCCTGCTTTTGATAGTTCGACAACTCTGACCGAACCCTGGCTATGGGCCGCCAGAATGATAGGTCTCTCTCCTTTATTGAAATTTTCCATAAAATAATTGAACGCATTGATGAGATCTTTCTGTCCCAAGTCGAAGATCGGTTTTGCATCGGTAAGCATCAAAGGGTTGATTTTCACATTGTTCTGCCTGTAATAAGGAGCGTAAATATTCGCCTGTCCGTCAAATATGCTGGCCTGTTCCACAAGAGTCCATGTTGCTTTTTCCCTTAAATCGGAATCGTAGATATCCATCAGATAGGTTGATTCGTCGGAAAGAATGGTTGGATATACCCAGAACACATCCACAGGCTGTTGTTCACTGCTAAAATGCGCAGGCATGGTAAGCCAGCTATCGGGATTGTTATAGTCGGGGGCTTTCGGCACATCTTTCTCGGGATCAAAAGGAGGCAACGTTACAGGAACCCCCAACTCCTTTCCCTGCAAATCTTTCACCTTAAGAGCACCTTCATTCTGATATGCAATAATCCTGTCACCTACATTCTCTTCCAGATTCCGGTAAAAAAACGGAAAATCATAGCGGTGATAGACCCCTTCGCCCTGCGGACCGAGGTCAAGGACTTCGCTTTCAGGAAGCTCTGTAATCAGTGCCCCTTTTTCCAGGTCAACCTCTGCACCACAGTAGTTGTCCACCTCACGCAGAAATTCTCCTGTAGAATCGTTGTAAAACCTTGCACCAAGGTTCTCAGAGGCCGGAGCGTAGGTTGCATCCGTCTTCCAGTTCAGCGGATTGATGCAGTGTGCACCGGGCAGGAGCATCGGGCCACCCTCAGAGGTTGCAGACTGCGTATTGTAGGTAATCACAACACCGGTATCATTGGCACCCTCTGCTGCCGTAAGGCCAGATTCTGCAAGATCCTCGTCGGTAACGGTATAGCCGATGAGATATGCGGCAACCATCTGGTTGCGGATTTCTTCATCGTCCCCGAACCGGTTCTTGATAAGCTCAATGAGTGCCATCGTTCCCTGGCTGTGTCCTGCAAGGATAAATGGCCGGCCTTCATTGAGGTTATTGATATAATAATCAAAGGCATCCTCAACATCAGCAGCACCCAGCTTAAACACGTCAAGATTGGTTGCCAGTTCAGCCTGAGATATATCTGCCGCGGTTGACATCTGCCGGTAGTACGGGGCAAATACGTTTGCATCTGACTCATACACACTTGCCTGTGCTGCAAAGATTCCCTGCGCCAGAGCCCTGTCTCTTTCATCGGTAATATCCATAGAGCCGGATGCATTGGCGCTGATTGTCGGATAGACGTAGAAGACATCCACTTCTTTTTCTATGGAAGGCAGTGCAATCCAGTTATCTGAATCTGCATAATTCACACCATTGACTGAACTCGCTTCTTCCTGTGCCACGGAATTATCTTCACCACAACCACCTGTACCCACCAGGCCAGTAACCACAATTAAAGTAATCAACAAAAAAACTGAAGATTTTCGATTCATTCGACGCTCACCTCTTAACACGGATTGAATATTAAGCCCATCACTTTTAAACCTACGCCCAACATATCCACGAATCAGAACATGTCAAGATTCCACAAACTCAGGAATGAACGGTCTTCCCTCAAAGACACCTTGGATTGCATCAATCGTAGAGATATATCCTCGGTTACGACAGAAGGCAGTGTGCCGTGTTTTCTGTAATTTCATGTAGCCGATAGTCTCCTTCAATAATGTTGTTGAACAATTCTACCTCGTCTGATTTGACTGATACATCTGCTGTTGTTGTCGGTTTTACCACTGAGCGAATTGCGGCGACAGACTTCGCAGCTAGCAGGAGTTATTCAACGTTAGGAGTTACGCAGTTGGCCGGTATTCACCAAATTGTGTTCGAGTATTTGCCAATAATTGGATGAAGTTTAATTTATATCCGCCATTTATTTCATCAGATTAAATGTGAATATACATCGGCCCCTCAACTGCGTAAGTCCTAAACGTGTTACGATGCCACCAATCATGGATTTCCCTGAAATACAACGAAGTAGAGCTAGTGTCGAGTCATGCGTGAAATATCGTATCATGCACTCGTCATTCCCACAAAGGTGGGAATCCAGTTCATTGGTGATCGGTTAAGCCCTCCATTAGATCATTGGGGTAAATCTCTCACGCGAAGGGGAGGACTCGTCGATGAATGTGGAAGACGTCTCTTCCGTCGCATTGGAGTGAGGAGCTATCAACTTCGGTGCAGCAACCTTCAAGGAAGGAATCAGACGGGTAGTG
>JAFDAE010000127.1 GCA_019314005.1 Deltaproteobacteria bacterium
ATACATAATGTATTCCTCCGGTTAAAATTCTCGTCTTCCTTGCCTGACGAAAAAATGTCACGTTGTGCAAAGGTCTCATTGAGTGGAGGAACAAAATGACCGAAAGTACCGTTAAACTCGGGATAAATGGGTTGGGACGGATAGCCAAGCTTACTTTATGGCACAACGTAGGCCGAAAATATTTTTCTGAAATTGTGGTCAACATAGGCCGGCATGTAGGAACAGGACTGGAAGATGTGGCCTGTTTTATCGAAAAAGATTCCACATACGGCTCACTGCAACAGTATCTGTACGGATATAAAAGCAAGCGTCTTATTGAAAATCTGAATGAAGAAAACGGTTCAATGATCATTGACGGCATCCCCGTAAAGATATTGAGAAGCGCCCGCAATCCCCGTGAGATCCCCTGGAGGGACAATGGAGTGGAATTGGTCGTTGATTCAACCGGAAGGTTTACCGATCCCACGATTCCGGCAGACGCCCCTGGAGGCGCCCTGCGCGGCCATCTTGAAGCAGGGGCCCGTAAAGTAGTTCATTCTGCTCCATTCAAAATTCAAGACAATTCCCGCAGCATGCCGCCGGATGCTGTCACCACCGTAATGGGAATCAATGAAGACGATTATGATCCATCGCGACATGTTCTTATCTCCAACGCATCCTGTTCAACTACATGTCTTGCTTTCATGGTCAAACCGATCTTAGACGCGTTCGGGTCCAAAAGGATATTGACTGCGTCTATGGCCACGGTGCACGCTGCCACCAGTTCACAGCAGGTGCTGGACCGATCTCCTAAAGCCGGCGCGACTGATCTGAGGAAAACCCGTAGCGTTTTTAATAATATCATCCTTACCACCACAGGCGCCGCCAGGGCACTTCGTCTGGTAATACCTGAGATGGAGGAAATCGGCTTCATTGCCGAGTCGGTCCGTGTGCCGGTCAATACAGGATCATTGATAATTCTGGTTGTTGATCTTCAAGACAACCCTGACGGCAATACCATTACCCGTGAACGAATCAATGAGATCTATAAGGAAACCGCCGCCAGAGAAAAGCGAGGATATTTGATGTTTACTGAGGAGCAAAACGTATCCTCTGATATTATAGGGTATCCTCTGGCAGGAACGATTATTGAAGGAAGCGAAACGCACACCAGAACGGCGAACCTCAGTTTTGATCTTGCCAATATCCAGGGCTTTCCAAAAGATGTTCTTGCCCAGATGCCCAACGCCACGGTAAATATACCTGTCACAAAGGTGGTAGTATACGGTTGGTATGATAATGAAATGGGGAGCTATACCCGCATGCTGGGCGACCAACTCGTTCGGGTAGCGGATCTGGGGTTGTAAAGGGAGATTCAATGACAGAATATACCATACATCCGCTGGTGGTTGGCATAAACCAGACCGATCAGGGAATTATGACATATCTAAGGGGATATGGTAAAAGGATATGGTTGCCGATATATGTATTTTATATCAAGGGGGGCAAAGAAAATATTTTGATCGACACGGGTCTGGAACAGTTTGTTGTCCCGGAAGAAGCAGGGAAGGAATGTGGTTTTGAGATATCGGAATTTGAAGATGCGCTTGCCGGCGTAAACTTAAAACCAGAGGATATAGACATCATTATACACACCCATCTTCACAACGATCATTGTGAAAATGACTATAAGTGCAAAAACGCCAAAGTTTATGTACAAAAGGCTGAACTCGATTTTTTTCACAACCCCCACCCAATCGACCACCGATATTATTCAGATCTTTTAGATGATGTAAACGTGGTCACCGTAGAAGGGAATCAGAAAATTGTTGACGGTATTGACGTTGTTTTAACGCCGGGACATACCCCCGGGGGACAATCGGTTGTAATCAATACCGCAAAAGGGAAAGCCGTGATTACCGGTTTTTGCTGCAACGGTGAAAACTTCCCCAAATCCGCTCCGCCTATCCCCGCCGGTGTTCACATCAACGTCATAGAGGCGTACGACAGCGCTATGTGGGCAAAAGAGACCGCCGACATCCTTATCCCCCTACACGATCTTTCGGTAGGGAAAAAGAAAGTAATTCCGGAGTAATCCTAATGCCTTGAGACCTTTGAAAAATGCGACATTTTTTTGTCAGGCAAGGAAGGCAAGAATTTTAACCGGAGGAATACATTAGGTATTTCGAGGGTTAAAATTTGAAGCCTGACGCCGCATCACGGGGAAATGGCAGTTTTTCAAAGGTCTCACCTTCTTGACAAAAGCACCCTTTGGGTGATATTTTAAAAAATTACCGAATAATAGAGCGAATTCAGGAGGCTCAAAGCGTGGCACGCAAAATCTTAATCTTTGATACAACGTTGCGGGACGGGGAACAGGCCCCAGGCGCGAAATTAAATATAGAACAAAAATTGACTGTGGCCCGGCAGCTTGAAAAATTGGGGGTAGATGTTATAGAGGCGGGATTTCCGGTTTCTTCCCCTGGTGATGCGGAAGCAGTGCGGCAAGTGGCCCTTGCGGTCCGCAAACCGACTATCACGGGACTTGCCAGGGCAGTGCAAAAAGATATTGATGTGCTGTGGGAATCTATCAGCGAGGCCGAATCACCTAGAATTCATGTCTTCTTGGGGGCTTCGGATATTCACATGGCCAAAAAGCTCCGTACAGACCGCGAGAAAAATATCCAGATGGCGGTAGATGCTGTCCGTTATGCCAAAAAGCTATGCCCGGAGGTGGAATATTCCACTGAAGATGCTTCCAGGAGCGATTTTGATCATCTATGTCGAACCATTGAAGCGGTGATTGCGGCAGGCGCTACAGTGGTAAATATCCCGGATACCGTTGGATATGCCATCCCGGAGGAATTCGGTTCTCTGATACGTCGTATCAAAGAAAGTGTCCCTGCCACAGACAACATCATATTAAGCGTTCACTGCCACAATGACCTGGGGCTTGCCACTGCAAACTCCTTGGCTGCTGTCTTTAACGGAGCAGATCAGGTAGAATGCACTATCAACGGAATCGGGGAACGGGCTGGAAATGCGGCCTTAGAAGAGATCGTTATGACACTGAGAACCAAGCAAGGCGCATTTAATGTCGAAACCGGTATTGTAACAAAAGAGATAGCCGCAACAAGCCATTTAATAAGCCGCATGATGAACATCCCGGTGCAGCCCAACAAAGCGATTGTGGGCGCAAACGCCTTTGCCCATTCCTCAGGAGTACACCAGGACGGCATCCTAAAAGACCGTTCCACCTATGAAATCATGAGCCCGGAAGACATAGGCTTGAAAGAGCACTTACTCGTTCTGACCGCACGCTCAGGGCGTGCCGCCCTTCGGCATAAACTTAAGGATATGGATTATGAGATTTCCGACCAGATGTTCGAAAACATATACAAGCGATTTTTGAGGGTTGCTGATCGCAAAAAGGAGATACAGGAAGAAGACCTACGATCGATCGTTGAGATCGAACTGAGCAAGGTCCCTGAAACCTATACCTTTGTCTCGTTGCAAGTAATGAGCGGAGACAAGGCGCTTCCGCTTGCATCTGTGACGCTAAAAAAGGGGGGGGATGAAATTAGGGATGCCAGTATCGGGAACGGGCCTGTAGATGCTATCTTCAACTCTATCGACCGCCTAACAGGTCATTCCGCCAAACTCGTTGACTATAAAGTCGAAGCGCTTACAACGGGGAAAGACGCCCTTGGTGAGGCATCGTTAAAGGTCAAAATCAATGACCATGTATACTCCGGCAGGGGTTCAAGCTCTGATGTGTTAGAAGCAAGCGCTCGGGCTTATGTCAATGCATTTAACCGGTTTTTTGCTGCTGTAGACAATGGTTAATGATTTCGTAAGAAGTCCAAGATACTTTGTTCTCAAATAAAAAGCCCGTTGCAAAATCCTCGATTTTACAACGGGCTCAATAAAAAAGGGGCTGAGTGCGTAAAATTATTCTATAGTAATTAGGTCTTTGTTTGTCTCCCACATTTTCTGCCCAATGCCCTTTACATTCATGATACCTTCCGGCCTTTCAAATGGACCATGTGCTTCGCGGTACTCGACAATGCGTTCCGCGTATGCTGGGCCTATCCCATTGAGCTGAGTAAGTTCCTCGACAGTCGCTTTATTGATATTTACCTTTTCTATGACTTGCTCTTTTTCTACGGCTTGTTCTTCAGCCTGCAGCAATCCAGGAAGTAGTACAAAAGTCAACGCAACAACCAGACACAATGCCACCAATCTATTCGATTTTCTCATTATCCTCCTCCTTTTTTAAAGGCCCCTCTTTTTTGCCTTTTTCTCTGATCGCTTAAGCCGATTATCACCATACCATAAAACACTATTACTGTCTATTATATTCTGCCTACTCCCTACTGCCTACCGCTTACTTCCTACTGCCGTCACACCACCGCTTCATCATCCGACATTGTATATTCAGGCACAATTTCCTTCAACTTGCGTTTTACGCCTTTTGCATCGTGTGTATCCGCCAGCGCCGACAATTCCTTTATTTTTTCATAGAGATAATTTAACGAACTTGTATGTCCGCTTGGGATCCCGTTTCGCAACACAAGAATCTTTTCATGCTCGGTTGTTACAATCCCTTCTCCCTCTGTAATCAGCTCCTCATAAAGCTTTTCACCCGGTCTGAGGCCTATGAATTTTATCTCAATATCTGTGTCAGGCTCTTTGCCCGAAAGACGGATCAGGTCACTGGCCATATCCGCTATTTTGACCGGGGTCCCCATTTCAAGGATAAAGATTTCACCACCCTCTCCCATGGTAAATGCCTGCAGTATAAGCTGTGCCGCCTCTTCCACGGTCATAAAATATCGGGTTATCTCCGGATGAGTAACAGTCACAGGTCCACCTTTTTCGATTTGATGGCGAAAAAGGGGAATAACCGACCCTGAAGAACCTATCACATTCCCAAAACGCACCGCCATAAACTTGGTCGGCCCGGAAGCATGAGCTTGGACTATCTTCTCGGTAACGCGCTTTGACGCCCCCATTATATTGGTTGGTCGCACTGCTTTATCCGTGGAAACAAGGACAAATCGGCCGACCTTGTGGTCAATTGCCGCTTTGACGAGGGTGTTGGTCCCTACAATATTAGAATATATTGCCTCCCATGGATTTCTTTCCACGAGTGGAACATGCTTATAGGCGGCTGCGTGAAAGACAACATCCGGCTTGTATTTTCGGAAGACCTTATCAACCAATCTCTTGTCCTGTACCCGACCGAGCACGGCCCGATATTTTAAGTAGGTAACTACATGCTTGAGTTCCATCTGGATCGAATACAGATTGCTTTCGCTCGCATCGAACAACACCACGAGGGACGGCCCATATTTGCAGATCTGGCGGCACAGTTCAGAACCGATCGAACCGCCTGCACCTGTAACCAGTACGCATTTATCTTTCAGGGATTCCAAGGTCTTATCATTTTCCAAGCGAACAGGAGACCTTCCGAGAAGATCCTTGTATGAAATGTCTCGAATTGTCTTCATACTGACCTTGCCGTCGATTATCTCCCCCATCCCCGGCAGTGTCTTATAGGGAATTTTTGTTGAATCACAGATCTCCACAATGCGCCGCATATCTTCTCCCATCGCGGAGGGCGCAGCAATCAAAATTTCATCCACACTTTCGCTTTTTACAATCTCTTTGAGAGCGCTAACCCTGCCGAGAACCTTTATTCCGTGGATCTGTTTACCTACCTTATTCTTGTCGTCATCAACAAAGCCGACTACCCTGTATTGCATCCTCGGATTATCATAGATCTCACGGACCACCTTTTCTCCAGCGTCACCAGCGCCGATTATGATTAATTTTTTATGTCCGTTACCGTTGATACTCTTCTTAAAGGTAGTAGTAGTCGACAAAAGGAGCCGGATGACAAGCCTGATACCGGATATTAACATCAAGGAAAAGACAGCGTCGATGACAAATACAGACCGCGAGAAACCCTGAAACCTGCTCAACATCAGGATCACGGTAATAATAATCGCCGAGCTCACCACTACCGCCTTGATCACATTGAGGAGATCAACGATACCGGTGTAACGCCACATGCCGCGGTAGAGGTTAAAGAAGTAAAACACCACCAGTTTGCACAGCACGACAGGGACAATTGTCTGCTTGATAACCAGAAATTCACTTGCCCCAAGCTTGGCATCAAATCGCAGAATATAGGCCAAGAAGTAAGCAAGGGCCAATAGAACCACCTCGGTCAGAAGCAAAATAAACAAATTTTTACTTATCAGTATCTTCTTCATGATATCTTCCCTGTGAAACTTTCAATCTGCACTGTCTGCGCGCATCTGCGGCTAATGCTCCAATCTTCTCCGAAAACGAAAACTCAACACAACAAACCCTCCTAAATAGACCGCTACCAACAATAAAACCATCATACCACCAAAAG
>JAFDAE010000539.1 GCA_019314005.1 Deltaproteobacteria bacterium
AGAAATGCAGGATGTTTAAAGGCAAAAAGGCCTTCATCGCAGGTGGAAGAACCGGATTTATTGGAACCAATATGGCAAAAGCATTGTTGGAAAGAGGCGCTACTGTTTATCTTCATTCGCTCAATTCTGATAAACCAAGTTTTTTTGCTCCAAATACCCCAAATATTTTTGAATCAACAGGTGATTTGAGTGTTTCAGCAACTCTTCCTTCAGATATTGATTACGTGTTTCATTGTGCCGCACATACTTCCGGTGCCCATGAAATGGCAACTAATCCTGTTGCGCAGATTACCACTAACGCTTTCATGAATTCACTACTGTTAGATACTGCCGCTAAAACCAAGGTTAAGAAATTTTTCTTCATAAGCAGTTCAGCTATATATCCTGAGTTGGATATACCAATATCTGAAGACAAGGGGTTTGAGGGGGACCCGCCAGGGAATTACTTCGGACCTGGCTGGATGAAACGATACACAGAAAAGCTGGCTGAGTTCTACTTCAACTGGTATGGGATGGAAGTACTCGTCATTAGACCTTCAAATGTCTATGGTCCCTATAGTGGGTTTGACTTGGAAAGAGCACATGTTTTACCGGCGTTAATCAGAAAATTTGTGGAAAAGCATAACCCAATAGAGGTCTGGGGAGTCCCTGAAGTGGTCAGAGACTTTATCTATGTAGAAGATTTTGTCAAAGGTGCCCTTTTGGCTTTTGAAAAATCATCAGGATTTGACGTTTTTAACATTGCCACCGGTCAGCTATTTACCATCGGTGAAGCAGTGGACACCATAAAGGAGCTGACCGACTACACAGGTACAATAACCTATAACTCTTCGAAACCGATGACTATTCGTCAAAGAAAAATCGACGTTACTAAAGCAGCAAAAGTCTTGAATTTTCAGACTAATATTTCCTTCAGGGAAGGATTAGGGAGGACAATTGATTGGTACAAAAGCACGTTGTAACACAAAAAAAGGTATGAACTCTTTACAATTAAAAGAAAAAGCACAAGACCTGCGCAGAAGAGCTTTCGAAATGGCGATCAACGCAGGAAAGGGGCATTTGGGAGGGTCTCTTTCCTGCACTGAGATATTGGTTTCTCTATACTATGGAGGAATACTCAGGTTTGAGCCCCAAAAGCCGGATTGGGAAGAACGCGACAGATTCATTCTCAGCAAAGGCCACGCCAATAATACCCTGTATGTATTACTGGCTGACTTGGGATTTTTCCCGGAGGAGGAGCTATCCAACTTCTCACAGGATGGGAGTATCTTGGGTGGCCATTGTGATCCTCAGGTGCCTGGAATAGAGATAGTTACCGGTTCTCTTGGTCATGGCTTAGGGATCGCAGCCGGTATAGCGTTAGGCGCCGCATTAGATGGTAAGAACTTTTTGACATTTGTTGTAACAGGAGACGGTGAATGCCAAGAAGGGTCGATATGGGAAGCTGCAATGTTTGCGGGACATCACAGCCTTAGTAATCTGGTTACTTTTGTGGACCGCAATCGGCTTGGCTCTGAGGAGTTCACTGAAAATTCCGCTAGCCTCGAACCACTGGCAGACAAATGGAAGGCATTCGGGTGGGAAGTAAAATCTGTCGATGGACATTCTGTCGATGAAATATTAGAGGCATTGAAAAACTGTCGTGTGCGACAGTCTCAAAAACCTTTATTGATAATAGCAAATACTGTCAAAGGAAAAGGAATTTCGTGTTTGGAAAATACACCAAAATCTCATCACACCCTGCCGAAAGGTGAAGATATTGAGAGGACCAGGAGGGACTTGGCATGAATAAGCTTTATAATGACGCCCGAGATGCTGTTTTTGAGGAACTTTATGAGATAGCACTAAAGGACCCAAATGTGAGCATGTTTTTATATTCGGTATCGCAAATTTTGTGACCCTGAGATGTTATGAGCAAATCAAAATTGACATTTGTTCGATGAATCTTCCAGTAACAATTTTAGGTATGGGGACAGGCTATGTTTACAGTTCGGACGGTCCAACTCACCATATGACAGAGGATGTATCGATAATGAGAGCATTGCCGGGCATGACCGTCTGGTGTCCATCTGATTATACGATGGTTGCATCACTGCTTCACTTAGCTCACGAAACACCCTCTCCAAGTTACATCCGTTTTGACAAAGGGCCGTTTACACATATTTACGATGGTAGGGATGATGATTTTTCAGCTGGCCTAACTGTTTTGAAAGAAGGTAATGACCTTACAATTATCACGACTGGGATAATGGTAACCCAAGCGTTAACCATCATAGAAGAGTTGGCTAAACATGGGATACAAGCTGGACTTATTGACTTATATAAACTGAAACCTGTTAATAAAGGGATGTTAGCTGAGGTTCTGGGTGATTGTTCACGA
>JAFDAE010000128.1 GCA_019314005.1 Deltaproteobacteria bacterium
GTGGGGAACCACCATTGTGGTGCTACGACCAGCCGGGGTCAAGAGGTAACATCTTTTTGGTTAATCCCTTCTCGTTCCAAAAGGTCCAGGGCTATATGGATCGCGCTGGCGATCAATGGATAGCATACCTCGGCAGGGAGTTTTTCGGGTTCATGATCGAGGATGTCTGAACAACAGTTGCCGGGATATTTGTCAGCTAATTGATTAAAACGTTCTTCAAGCTCTTCGACAAGAAGGTAGGTCGCCCGGTCCAGTTTTTCCTGGGCCGCATACACGATCAGACAGGCAGCCGAGGTCAGAGCACCGCAGGTTACTTCCTGAAAACCCATGGCTCCCACCAGCCCGCCTGCCGCTTTTACAAGGTCGTTACTTTCAAGCCCCAGCTTTCTCAAACCGATCTGTATGACGGCCTGGCTGCATAAAAGGCCGTTGTGAAATGCTTCTTTGACCTCATTGTGGAGTTGTTCTATAGCTGCTTGTGACATGGTTTCTTATGATATCCTTTCTACAAAATTGATGGCTTCGTAAATCGTACCTACCGTGACAGAGACTTTTCAGAGGATGGCACAACGTCAGCGCTCTCAATTTTTTTTTCTGCAAGGGAAGCGGTGCTTTCGGCCAATTTATCCGCAGAAGGCACAAGTTCTGTGAGCCGGTTTTGTACAAAATCAACTGCTGCTTTTAGTTTGTCCCGGGGGCTTGTTTTTACAGTTTCTACGAGTTTTTTTACTTCCTCTTCTTCTATATGGAGGAGTTTTGCAATATAAAACTCATCCAATTCATCACCTTCAACAAGAATGCCGCATCCGCCCGCGGTGCCGAGGAACTCTTCATTGACAAATATAGGCACTACAAACTTGGTAAAACCGACATCGCACTTTTTAATCACAGTTTTCTTGCTGGTTCGCGCCGTTTCGGCCATAGCCATCTGTGCGGAGGAACAAACCACCCGGCTGTCATCATTTCCTTTTATGGCCGGACAAACCTTATTGGCCCATCCCGCCGGCGGATGAACCACAACGCCGTCCCTATCTACAATGCTTCCGTTAAATCCGAATTTGTCATAAATTTCCTGCGCAAGGCGCTGCCATACCGCGACTGGTGCAATATCTATAAGTTTCATGGTTACCCCCGAATAAATCAAATTTTAAAGCTGAATATCTTCTTAACACGGGCTAATAGTATAGGTCAAGGAAGTTTTGGTATTAGTTGTATGTGTTGTGTGAGTTGTGTAGTTTGTTGTAATGGGAAAAGCCTTGACAGAGTCCATGCCAGGTTGTTTACTTGGCGTAACGAGACCTTTGCATAACTGCCATTATGAGCGCTAACGCTTCACTTCGTGTCCGTGATGCGGCGTCAGGCTTCAAATTTTAATCCTCGAAATACCCAATGTATTCCTCCGATTAAAACTTTTGCCTTCCTTGCCTGACAAAAAAATGTCACGTTGTACAAAGGTTTCGTAACGTCAATCAAGGAGGCAGTTGCCATGGATGAACCGAGAATTGGAGCCTGGATCTGCGATTGTAAAGGACAAATTTCAGACAAGATTGATACGAGGTACCTTGAGGAAGAGACGAAAAAACTTCCAAATGTTGTTTTTGTCAAGCGGGTGGGGCTCCTGTGCACCAAGGAGGAGATTGCCCGTTTAACAGCAGAACTAATGGATACTGACGCTGATCGTCTCTTATTCATAGGGTGCTCCGCCAGATCATCCCTTCGTTTCCCCGAACAACAGATAGTAAGCGCCCTTAAGCATGTTCACATCGATGAGGCCCTGTTTGAAGTGGCAAACGTGCGTGAACAGTGCGCCTGGATCCATGAACCAGGGGAGGCGGCCACGTCCAAGGCCTTAGACGTTATTAAAATGGCCCACGCGCGTCTTATGTTGGACGTGCCCCGGGGGCCTGCGGTAAAGATCGTTGAAAAGTCCCTGGTCGTGGGCGGTGGCCCGGCAGGCCTTGCTGTGGCTAAGGACCTGGCCGGTGTCGGCAAAGAGGTCACGATTGTTGAACGAGGAACCTATCTGGGAGGGAGATTATGTCAGATCCCTTTTCTTTTTCAGACTGAAAATTGGTCCGGTCGTTGCGTAAGTATTTGTGTGGGGCCGTTGCAGGCATCAGGTGCGGTATTAAATCCTCTGATCGATGCCTATACACAATCGTCGGTTGAACGCGTGGAAAAGGTTGACGGCAATTTCCGCGCCCGCATCGAGGTGGGGGCGCCATATGTCGACCCGCAAATATGTATCTCTTGTGGCAAATGTTCGGAAGCCTGCCCTGAAGATGCGACCAGCGATTTCAATGAGGGACTTTTTGTTAGAAAGGCTATTGATAAAGATTTCCCGCGAGCGGTCCCTGATGTTTATAATATTATCGACGCCTTTTGTACAAAGTGCGGGAAATGCGTTGAGGTTTGTCCTACAGACGCCATCGACCTTGAAGCACAGCCTGAGATCCGGGAGGATACCTTTGGGGCGGTCTTTCTTGCCACCGGTTCTGATTCGTATGATCTAAGACAAAACGAGGAATTCAACTACGGATCGCCGAATGTGGTTACCGGAATAGAGTTTGAACGCCTGCTCGATCAGGGAGTACAATGCCCGTCAAATGGAAAAGTGCCGGAGCACATTGTGTTTGTCCTTTGCGCGGGGTCAAGAGCAACACGAGAAAAGGAAGGCAAAGGCGTGCCTTATTGTTCTAAAACGTGCTGCGGTATCACTATGAAGCAGGCCGAACGTGTCGCGCTGACCATGGAGGAGACCGAGGTCACGATTATCTACTATTACGACATTCGCACCTACGAAAGAACATTTGAAGAGCTGTACGACAATGTAAGAAGGATGGGAATCGAATTTGTGAAGGGCAACATTGATTCTGTTGAAGAAGATGAGGAACAGGGTCTTACTCTTAGCCTTGCTCAACTTGATGACCAGGCATCGTCTTCCGGCGGCGAGTATGTGTTTGAGGACGGGGCTCTTAAGCTCAAAGCGGACATGGTCGTCCTTGCCTCGGCCCAGATCCCTAAAAAGGGCGCTGATACTCTTGCCAAACAGCTTAAGCTCGCTACTGATCCGGCTGGCTTTCCGATGGATAATCAGCCACGCTTGTTTCGGCCCACCGAGTCCTTTGTAGACAGGGCATACGTAGTTGGAGCCTCCACAGGCCCTAAGGTTGTCCAGCAAGCCGTGGAGCAGGGTAAGGCCGCGGCCATGAGCGCCCTCCCTTATCTTATGAAAGGGGAAAAGGAGCTTCCTAAATTTGTGAGCAGCATTGACCCCGAGATTTGCATCAACTGCCGCATCTGTGAAACGGTCTGCCCGCACGGGGCGATTACTATTACCGAAGAAGGGGTGATTACTGACCCGGCTTTCTGCCAGGGATGCGGATTTTGCGCGGCTGCTTGCCCGACTCACGCGGCAAAATTGATCAACTTTACTGACAAGCAGATACTTGACCAGGTGGATGTGGCTTTTGGCGGACTTAAGGAGGGAGAGCCGAAGATTATGGCGCTTCTCTGCTACTGGTGCTCTTATTGCGGGGCAGACCTTGCAGGGGCGAACGGCCTGCGGGCTCCGGTCAATTACAGGAGTATCCGTATTCGTTGTTCGTCTTCGGTTAATACCGCCCTAATCGTAGAGATGTTCCGCCGGGGGGTGGATGGTATCCTCATTGGCGGCTGTCCCACGGCGGCTTGTCACCATGTTAACGGGAATTACCTCACGGACAAGAGGATGGCGCTTCTCGGTAACCTAATGGATCAGCTCGGTCTGGACAGTAGTCGTCTTCGCTTTGATTATATAGGAGTCCCGCATTCTCAGAAATTTGTTGACACAATAACCGAGATGGACAAGCAGCTTCGGGAACTGGGGCTGAATCCCGCAGGGAAGCTGAGGGGAGAGACCAGATGACCGACAAGATAAAGATCGCGATTAACTGGGCGAGCGCGTGCGGTGGATGCGATGTCTCACTCCTTGATATTGAAGAGAAGATATTCGACATAGTTGCTGTTGCTGACATCGTCTATTGGCCGGTTGCCATGGATTTTAAACGCGATGATATACTTGCCATGGGAAAGGACAGCATCGACATTGGGCTTTTCAACGGCGCGGTAAGGAGTTCGGAACAGGCTGAAGACGCTGAGATGTTAAGGGAGCGATGCAAGGTCCTGATCGCCTATGGGTCGTGTGCCTGTTTCGGAGGCATTCCCGGGCTGGCTAACGTTTCCGACCGTCAAGGCATCTTTGATGTAGTCTATAAAGATACTCCTTCCACGGTAAATCCCAAAGACGTCACTCCGCAGACGAGCTGCGAGGTGGACGGGGAAACCGTTACGCTCCCTGGGTTTTTTGATACTGTAATGGCCCTTCACCAGGTTGTGGATGTCGATTATTATCTCCCGGGGTGTCCTCCTCCAACGGAGCGGATCCTCGATGCGGTGAATGTCATCGCTAACTATGCCGAAAGGGGGGAACTCCCTCCCAAGGGGGCTGTAATCGCCTCAAACAAGGCGCTGTGCGACGAGTGCGAACGAGTTGCGACCAAGACAGGAGAGCGTATTACAAAAGTAGTCCGTCCTCACGAAACAGTCGCAGATCAAAAGCTCTGTTTTCTCGAACAGGGTATACTCTGCATGGGGCCGTTTACGCGCGGAGGCTGCGGAACTACCTGCATCAACGCCAATATGCCTTGTCGGGGATGCTTCGGCCCCACGAAAGAACTGCTCGACCCGGGCGCGGAAGCGCTTTCCACGTTTGGCTCTATTGTCGGCGCGGGTGGGGAGGATTTTGTTACCCGCGCACAAATGAAGGCCGCGGTTAACAACATCAAGGACCCGCTTGGGACCTTTTATCGTTTTACATTTCCTTGCGCTCTTATTAACCGGACTGTGAAAGATGGGGATGGGCAATAGGGAGGGAGATAACTACCATGGGTAAAAGAATCACCATTTCTCCGATAACCAGGCTGGAAGGTCATGGAAAGATAGATATTATCCTGGATGACGACGGCAATGTTAAGGATAGCTACTTTCAGGTGGTTGAACTGAGAGGTTTTGAAAAGTTCTGTCAGGGACGACCGGTAGAGGAATTGCCTCGGATTATGCCGAAGATTTGCGGTGTCTGTCCCGGGGCTCACCATATGGCCTCCTCCAAGGCAGCGGACGCGTTGTACAATATAACAATTCCTTCAGCGGCGAAAAAGTTGCGTGAACTTTTCTATAACGCGCATATCTCACACAGCCATATCCTCCATTTCTTTGCCCTGGGAGCGCCTGATTTTGTCCCCGGAGCGGACGCCGATCCGGCAAAGAGGAATATCCTGGGGCTTATCGAGACAGTAGGTAAAGATGTGGGAATGGAAGTTATTAAGAACAGGGGATATGCCCAGAAGATACAGGGAATAATTGCCGGTCATCCCATTCATCCTGTAGGATCACTGCCCGGCGGCCTTTCCAAACCTATCACCGAGGAGGAAAGGGCTGAAATCGAAAAGATGGGTGAATCAATGGTAGCCTTTGCCCGGACAGCTCTGAAGATCTTTGACGACCTGGTGTTGGCCAATAAAAAATACGCGGAATTGATTGCCGGGGATACCTACTATCACGAAACCTATTACATGGGGCTTGTGGATGATAACAATAAGGTGAATTTCTATGATGGCAAGGTTCGCGTGGTTGACCCGCAAGGAAAGGAATTCGCCTTGTTCGAGGGGAAGGATTACCTTGACCACATTGGCGAGCATGTGGAGCCCTGGTCCTATTTGAAGTTCCCATTTTTAAAAGCCGTGGGTTGGAAGGGACTAATTGACGGCGCTGAAAGCGGAGTCTATCGCGTAAATTCTCTCGCCCGGCTCAATGTGGCAGATGGTATGGCCACACCGCTCGCCCAGGAAGCGTACGAGAAGATGTTTTCTCATTTCGGTAGCAAACCGGTACACAATACACTCGCGTTTCACTGGGCGCGGCTGATCGAAAATCTTTTTGCCTCTGAGGAGGTATTACGCCTTGCGAGAGACCCCGAGATAACAAGTCCTGACGTGCGCGCAGTCCCGACGGAAACCCCAAAGGAGGGAGTGGGTGTTGTGGAAGCTGCCCGGGGGACGCTGTACCACCATTACGTCACTGACGGCAACGGGATGGTAAAAAAGGTCAATCTTATAGTTGCCACCGTGCAAAACAACGCAGCAATGGGGATGTCGGTCAAAAAGGCCGCTCAAAAACTAATCAAGAATGGCGCGGCAGACAACACGATACTTAACATGGTAGAAATGGCTTTCCGGGCCTATGACCCCTGTCTTGCCTGCGCTACCCATTGTCTGCCCGGGCAAATGCCGTTGGAGGTGCGGTTGCTTAAAAACGGCAAGGTATTCAGAAGAATAACGCGGGTGGAACGCCTGAGGGTGGAAGATGTTCCGCCCGGTGTTGTTTTAACCGTGGGCGGAACCGGCGGATCAGCGCTGATCGATATGATCGAAGAAGGCGATCGTTTGATCATTATTGACGCTATTGTTACAGGCGCGCCACCTGGAACGATTCACGAACTGTCCGTACAAGATATCGTGTCAACAGTACCCATTCATCTTGGGTCATCCCACGATTTCGACTTTCTAACAATACTTGGCCTGGGGAAAGAGGTCTTAGGCAAGAAAATTCCTTCGGAGATAATGATTATTGCAGTAGAAGTTGCCGATATTACTACTTTTTCAGAGGAGTGTACGCCTTCGGTGAAAGACGCTGTAAATAGAGTTATTCGGCTGGTAAAATCAAAATTGACGGTTTCTTAAAAAATCTTCAAGCACTCTTTTTCGTCATTCCCGCGAAGGCGGGAATCCAGTTAATATCAGCTTGTTCTGGGCTCCCGCCTACGCGGGAGTGACAGAAATTGGCCTTTTACGAAACCATTAATTTTAAAGCACTACATGAATGTGGGGTTAATTGGCCACCATCATTCCGTTTGGCATCATGTCGTCAGCAGGAGGTGCATCATGTTCTTTTCGGTACGCCTTCCTCTTGCATTCATCCATATCAGGTCCCTTGCAATACTTGTTGATGAATC
>JAFDAE010000129.1 GCA_019314005.1 Deltaproteobacteria bacterium
GCATCACAATATGCCACACCGGGAAGCGATCCGTGAAGCGGTGCGAACCCGTATCCGCCCCATATACATGAGCGCCATCACCAGCGTCTTTGGCATGCTCCCCCTGATTCTCTTCGCTGGATCCGGATCAGAGTTTTACCGCGGACTCGGAAGCGTGGTGGTAGGTGGGCTCTTGGTCTCCACGGTTTTTACCATCTTTCTGGTGCCGGCGCTCTTTAGTTTGCTGATGGATGGGGTAGAGTATGTTAAGGGAACGGTTTTGAAAAAAGTCGACGGCACTGAGTGATTAATCTACATTTTCTTCTTTTTTTTAAAAGAACAAATAGATCGTTGTGCCAACAAAGAGGACAGCGCCACCAAAGAAGAAGGGGGCTTTAAAACCAAGCTGGTCAAAGATCACACCGTTCAATACAGGACCTGTTGCAAGACCGATGGCTACCGCAAGATAAAAGAGCCCCATCAACATCCCCATCCCATAACCCATTGTTTTTCCGTGTCGTACAGTAATAGCGGTCATGGCCGGGATACTGATCCCTCCTCCGAGCGCCATAAAAAGGCTCACGGCAATGACTTGAACAAGGTTTTTAGTCAACGGGAACAAACAGATCCCGCATATAGACAAGAGACTTCCGCATATAACCATACCTGTCCGGTTCCAGTGATCGGCTAACTTGCCGAACGGGCGTTGCAATATCCCGGTTAAAAGGATGTATATTGACATTACTATCCCTATCTTGGCGCTGCTCAGATGAAGGACGCTGTGGGCAAAGACCGGAAAGAATACTAAAACGGTTCCTCTGCCAAAGGCAGTGGTAAAGCGGATGATAAAAATCGCCTGCATGATTTTATTCTTTAACATATGTCGGTATGTTACCGTTTTCACGTTATTTCTTTTGGTGGTAGTCTTGTTGAATTCAGGGATACGGAGAAGAACAAGGGTAAAGGCAATGAAGCTTAATATCCCCATTGCATAGAAATTGGCGTTCATCCCGAAAAGGTCTTTGACAAATCCCCCCATCAGAGGGCCAAGGCCGAACCCGGAGAAAAAAGCCGCCTGAAAGTATCCGATATAAGCTCCTTCCTGATTTTTTGGGGTAATGTCAGCGATATAGGCTGTGGCGATGGGGAGGACCATGGCCGAGGCAAAACCATGGCCGAGACGGACCAAGGTAAGCGTAACCGGAGAGCCGGCAGCTATATAGGCCAGAGAGACCAGTGAATATATAAGGAGGCCAACAGAGATAAAAAGCTTACGTCCTTTTCTATCGGACAGCTTCCCGATGATCGGCATAAAGACGGCACGGGACATGGAAAAACCCGCAAATATGATTCCCAGCCACAGGCCGTTTGCTCCCATGCTTTCAGCGTACATCGGCAAAAAAGGAACAATGATTCCGACTCCAAGGACGGAGGTGGAGATGGCAATGGAGAGGATAATTAAGGTCTGTTTGTCTTCCACAAAAGTTTTTTTGCCCACTTCGGTGATTTTGTCAATAGAATTTGTATTCTTCAATAGACAGGATTTACAGGATGGACAGGATAAAAGAAGAAAGGGGGAACAGAGAGGCAGTAAGATTTTTTGTAACTGCTCAGGTTCAAAGTTCAGGGGTTCACGGTTCAAGGTTAAACTGATGAAAGAGGGGCTATACCAATGCGGAATTCAACCGGTTCTTGCGAAATGCCAAGCGGTCTTGCAACGGAGCTTAGAGGAAACTCTATGCTGCCTTGTAAATGTGAAAAGCGCAAGGCGAGCAACCCTGAACCGTGAACCTAATAACCTGAGTAGTTACGATTTTTTTAGGGTTGACACTCGATGGTGGATATTTGTAAGCACGAGATACTGTATTTTGACTGAGGAGGTACATATGGAAAAATGGGAAGGGATCATTAACCTAATAAAGAGTAGAAGAAGTATTCGAGAATATACAGATGAGGGTGTCTCAGACGACTTAGTACGGCAGATTATTGAGGCGGGGTCATGGGCGCCTTCGGGCCTCAACAACCAGCCATGGCGATTTGTTGTTGTGAGGGCAAGAGATACCAAAGAAAAGTTGGCAGGCCTTACTCACTATGGCGAGATTATCCTGAATGCGCCGGTGGTGATCCCGGTATTTTTGAGCGATGTGGTTAGCTATGACCGGACAAAAGATACCCTGGCAGTGGGCGCATGCATTCAGAATATGCTTATGGCCATTCACGGTCTTGGATTGGGTGGTGTATGGCTGGGAGAGATCCTTAAAAACAAGGATGAGGTGAGGGCATCGCTTGATTTGCCCGAAGAACTTGAGTTAATGGCAGTTGTTGCGATTGGCCGTCCAAAGCATACTAATCAGTCCTCTGATCGCAAGCCGGTTGAAGAGCTGATTATTAAAAAGATTTGATAGAAAATTTACAGGTGAAGTGTTGTTCTTTTGTCGCCGGCGTCAATTAAACGACATGGATTAGGCTATGCATATTTACATAACATCTTGATATTTTGGCTTAAGTCAAAATGAGATCGATTGGCAAAGTATTTGCTATATCATCTGGCAGACTTGTTGATACCTTTTAAAAATGTTCAATTTTGTGAAAGGAGCCCTTTATGAATGTAAATTCAACTAATAATCATTTTCCGATTGATAAGGCCACAAATAACATATCCCGTTCGCTTGTAACAAAAGGCGGACAGATGGAAAATAGGTTAATGGAACCTAATAAAGCTGTGCAAGACAAGCAAAACCAAGATCAAAAAGGAAGACGTTTTGTTAACAAAGGTGTCATGATCGACATTTATGCCTGAGCAGGAAGTTGTTAACCCCCATCCTTCAATAATATTCCTTAAATTCAAACCTCACCAAAAAAGCTCTCCATAAACGCCCCGGTGTACTTATTTTTATTGACGGGGGTTATCCTGGAAGATATTATCCTTGATAATGTTGCTAATGTGATGAAATCCTAATTGTTATTGAAAATAGTTATGAATAAATTGATCAAAACCTTAACTGACGAACAACTGGCGGGCCAGCGCCTGATGGTGGGATTTGAAGGTACAACATTTACCGATGACCTGAAGCATCTCATCGGTACGTTGTGTGTGGGCGGAGTTATTCTGTTTTCACGCAATATTGAATCCCCTGAACAGCTTTCTGATCTTTGTCAATCCATTCAAAACCATGCACGCGAGATCGGCCACCCCCCTCTTTTAATGTCGATTGACCAGGAAGGAGGAGTGGTGGCACGCTTAAAGCCGCCATTTACCACTTTTCCCGGAAATCCTGCTATAGGAAAGGAAGACTCGGATCAAGGGGCGATTGACTTTGCCGAGATAACCGCCAGAGAGCTCAGAGAAGTGGGCATTAATATGGATTTTGCTCCTGTTGTGGATGTTGCGCCTGTTGGGTTTGATTCTATCATGAAAGATCGGATATTCTCCAACGACCCCGGTCGTGTAGGACATTTGGGGGCTGTAGTGATCCAACATCTCCAGAAGAACAAGATCGCGGCTTGTGCCAAGCATTTTCCAGGGATCGGTCACACCACCCTTGATTCACACCTTGACCTTCCGTACCTTGACAAGGGACGTGATGAGTTGGATACGTTCGATTTAGCGCCGTTTCGGGTCGCCATAGCGGCAGGTGTGCGTTCTGTAATGCTTTCGCATGTGGTTTATACCTCCATAGATCCGGAATGGCCTGCAAGCCTTTCCAAAAAGGTGGCAAGTGATCTGCTCCGGGGAGAGATGGGCTTTCAAGAAGTTATTCTGACGGATGACCTCGATATGGGGGCGATCGCAAGACATTATGACATCGTAACTATTACGAACCAGATCTTAGACGGAGATATAGATATCATTTTGCTGTGCCACACCCTTTCTAAGATGGAATCGGCTTATGAACAGGTCCTTGCAGATATCAAAAATTCACCCGAAGGAAAAGAACGGAGTGTCAGATCTGTTGCCCGTATTTTAAGGTTGAAGGAGCAGTTTATATTAACGCCTTGGTAACTTGGGGTTCTAAATGATGAGCAACCGAAATCCAAAATCCAAAATCCAAAATCCAAAATCCCATGGCGATCCTATCGCTCGTAGTTATTTCCTTGAACTTCCTCTGCCAAGCACATCTGATAATCGGTCGGATGAACGGAGATTAAGAGAAGGCCTCCTTGCAGTGTCTGATTTGAAGTATGTTGATATTCCGCTTTCCATTTGCCGCGAGTTGCCCACGCTCCTGAGAAGAGCGGATTATCGTATCCGCGCGGTTATTCTAAATGTTGATAACCGTTGGGAACTGATCACGATTGATGATCGATACGAAAATTCTTCTTGTTATGGTGTTGCCGTGGATCTGGGGAGCACCGGAATCGTATTTTACCTCGTTAATTTATCAGAGCGCTGTGTGGTTGATACGCTTACCATAGAAAATCCGCAGATTAAATACGGAGAAGATATTCTTACCCGTATTCAATACGCTTCAGCAGCGGATGGACTACAAGTCCTGCAACGAGTGGTGATAGAGTGCTTTAATAAGAACATTAAGAAAATTTGCGAAAAACATTCAGTTCAAACGGAAGACATCTTTGCCGTGTCTGTTTCCGGCAATACCACCATGGCCCACCTCTTTTTGGGGCTCGATCCGTCCCATCTTTGCAAGGCCCCCTATATCCCCGTGGTCAACACGCCCGATATGATTTCTGCCGTGGAACTCGGGATATCGATTCATCCGCGTGGCAGAATATATGTCCTTCCGAACTTGGGAAGCTATGTTGGAGGAGATATCCTTGGTGGCATCCTGGTGTCCTGCATGCATCGAAGTAAAAAAGTCTCTTTATTCGTGGATGTAGGAACCAACGCGGAAGTAGTTCTTGGAAACTCTGAATGGATGATCGCGTGTGCCGGCGCAGCGGGACCGGCGCTGGAGGGAGGGGTCCTTACATGTGGAATAAGGGCGCAAGAGGGCGCCATTGAAGACGTAACTATTAATAGAAAGACACAGGAGGTCTCATTCAGGACCGTAGGAAATGGAAAGCCCCTGGGGATATGCGGTTCCGGGGTGATTCATCTTTTAGCGGAGATGTTTCTCGCAGGGCTGGTCGATTCAAGAGGGGAACTGGCAGTTAAAAAAGATCCGTCACGAATAGTAGATACTCTTCACGGTAAAGGGTATGTAGTTGTATTTGCCGAGGAATCGGCTCACGGAGAAGACATTTTGATTACAGAGACGGATATCAAGAACCTGATGCGCTCTAAGGGGGCGATGTTTACTATCTTAAGTGTTATTACACAAAACGTGGGCATTACTTTTGAAGAGATTAAAAAGTTTTTTGTAGCAGGGACCTTTGGAAATTACATAGAACCCCAAAAAGCTATTGCCATTGGAATGCTCCCGGACATTCCTCTTAAGAGATACACACCGCTGGGGAACGCCTCAGGCAAGGGGGCGGTGGCGGTTCTGCTATCCAACCGTAAGCGCAAGGAACTGTATAGGATCAGAGACAAAATAACCTACCTCGAAATGAACATAAATGCGGATTTCATGTCGCAATTCACCTCTTCGCTTTTTCTGCCGCATACTAATTTGTCATTTTTCCCTTCTGTAGCAAATCAGAGGACAGAGGACAGAGGACAGAGGTCAGAACCTTAATATCTGCTATTCTCTAATTATCGTATTATCCATGACCCATCAGTGAATTTTCGTTATTTTTGTGCTAACGATTAAGAAAATTTGTAAAAGCGCCGATTAAAAGAGCAGATTAAAGGAAAGGAGGTGCGTGTCATGGATATTGTAATTGGCGGGACATCAGCCATCAAACCGGATCCATCGGAAGAGAATCCTAATACCCCTGCCGGCAAGAAAAAGAAGGGGAGGGGCAGGGAACGTCGGAAGAGTAAAAGGGATCGTCGCAAAAGCGTAAGAGATGGAGTTTTTGTTTCTCTTTCCATAAAGAATAATCGACGTTTCCAAAGAGAGAGAAGGAAAGTCGGTTCTTAATTTGCCTTTTCCCTTATCTTTTCATATCAAGTGCGGTCTGGAGCATCTCATCTGCGGCTGTAACACTTTTGGAAGATGCCTGGAATCCCCTCTGGATCATTATCATGTTACCAAATTCATAAGCCATTTTAACGTTCGATCTTTCTACGGCATTTGAGATGATTTTTGCCACATTGCTGTATTCGTCCGTTCTACCCCCTGCTGTAAAGTAAGTTGTATCCCCTGACGTATCGGTGGGCATAAAGAGGGATTCGCCCACGGGCGAAAGTCCGAATGGGTTCTGGAACGTCGCGAGAGCGAGGCGGTATAATGGCGTTTGATGGCCGTCCGAATAGATGCCGGTGATTATCCCCTCAGTATCTATGGAAACCGATGAAAGAGAGCTGGTGGGGT
>JAFDAE010000540.1 GCA_019314005.1 Deltaproteobacteria bacterium
TTCTCCTTTCCGAAATGACGACAGGCACCTCCTTTGGAAAGATAGAGGGTATCCTGGAAGGATACATCCGTGATTTTGAGATCGCCTATGGGCAACCCCAAAAATTTAATCTTTTACTGGAAACGATCAAAAAAAAGGGTATGTCCCAAAAAATCAGTGCTAAAGCGATAGACAACATTGCCCAAATCGGCGGGGGACAGAGTCCCTTTATGGGACTTGCGGGGGGCTTTGCGGCCTTATTCAAAAAGTTTCCTTACGAAAAGATCGGCATCAGGGCCAGTCTTGAAAATGATTTGTTTACCATCAATGGCACCATCAAGGAAGGGGGGACAGAATATCTAATAAAAAGAGGTAGTTTTTCAGGAGTAAATGTTGTAAATCAAAATCCGGATAACCGTACTAGTTTTAAGGATATGGTTAAAAGAATAAAAAGGATCTCACATAAGGGAGGCCCTATTGTCAAATGATGGAGGGAATGTCAATAACCCCCACTGAATCAAAGATTCAGAAGGGGCTTGAAAGAATCCAAGTTACATTGGATTTTAAGAGCCCATATTGACTACATTTAGCCTTAGCTGGCTACGTTACTCAGGAATATATAGGCACTTTAGAATGATGCTCAAGTTCTGAACTCTGCGGTTTATCTGTAAAAGTCCTGTGAGGTAGGGACGGTCAGGTAAACGTCAAACCCTGAGATAACATTATGGATGGGCAACTACTCCAATTTGGAGGACAAAGCTTGCGAGTAAGTAGGTGAACTAAAATTTTTACCTATCTTAATTTTAATATGGCAATGACATCAGTAATATATATTTTTACATGGGCGTAAAAACTATTGTCCAGGTACTTATTTGTCAAAAATAAAAAGAATCAGCCTTTGATGCCTTGTAAATCTCAAAAGGCAAGATTGTTAATCAGAGCTGATAAGGCAAAAATTATAAATTACAAACCATTCACCATTCAGTTGTTAATTGCAACTGGAGAAACGGTACAGCCAATAAGCCTTGGGATTGATACAGGTGCTAAGTATATTGGTTTTGCAGTTACCTCTGGAACAAAAGTGTTTGGAAAAGGAACGATCGAACTTAGAGATGATGTTTCTAAGCTGTTAACAACCAGAAGAGCATATAGACGATCAAGAAGGAACAGAAAAACTCGATACAGACAGCCAAAATTTTTGAACAGAAATAAATCGGCTGGGTGGTTACCGCCCTCTGTTCAGAGCAGGGTGGATCATACAGTTAGATGGATAAATAAATTTTCGACGGTATTACCAACACCAAAGATCATTGTAGAAGTTGGTAAATTTGATGCTGCAAAACTAAAAAATCCGGATATCAAGGGCAAAGAATATCAGAATGGAGATGCCTTTGGATTTTGGGATACAAGATATTATGTATTCACCAGAGATAATTACATATGCCAAATTTGTAAAAAGAAAGAAGGCATTTTACAAACCCATCATATCATTGCCCCTGCCGATAGAACTAAATGGAGCGCCACCCTGGATGTGAAACCGTTTGAAGCGGGAAAAACCGAGTATCTTTTTTACATCGGATGTGCCGGCTCTTTTGATTCCCGGAGTAAGCACGTTACGGTTGCCATGACCCAGATCCTCGATGCAGCCGGTATCTCCTGGGGAATACTGGGCAAGGAGGAAAAATGCTGCGGCGATAGTCTACGCAGGCTGGGCAATGAATACGTATTTGATAAAATGGCCAGGGAGAACGTGGCTCTTTTTCGGGAAAAGGGTGTAACCAAGGTCATCACCCAATGTCCCCATTGCTTTACAACGCTCAAAAACGACTATCGCCAGTATGGACTGGAACTGGAAGTGATGAAGTTGAACCGACAGGTCAAGGATTTGGGTAATATCGTGTTTCACGATTCGTGCTACCTGGGGCGCCATAATGGCATCTACGATGCCCCCCGAACAGTCATTGCCCGGGCTACCGGTAGTGCGCCGACCGAGATGGAACGAAATCGGGAAAACTCCTTCTGCTGCGGTGCCGGCGGCGGCAGGATGTGGCTGGAAGAACATCAGGGAGAGCGAATCAACCTGACCCGGGTCAGAGAAGCGCTGGAAAAGGCACCGGATACCATTTGCGTGACCTGTCCTTACTGTATGACCATGATCGAGGACGGCTTAAAGGACCTGAAGGCGGCTCAGGTCCGGGTGAAGGATATCGCCGAGGTTGTAGCCGAAGGGATGTGCGTCGAGTAAATACTTTAATACGCTATATCGTTTTTATTCATGAAAGTTGTTTTTAAAAAATGGCATTGGTCGAATTCGAGGTTTCCAAGCTAAAATTCGAAAAGGCCGTTTATGGATCGGACTTGATTAAGGGCTTAAGGGGCTTCGCTATAAATAAATTTTACCGTTTTGTACGTCTTTTTATTCGGCTTTATAGTTGGGGTAAAGAGTATATATAACAAATATTTACCCGTTTATGCGCTTTGAAAGCGAATAAAA
>JAFDAE010000541.1 GCA_019314005.1 Deltaproteobacteria bacterium
GAGTCATAATATCAGATTGGAAGTAAATATATAAGTAATTCCTGAGATTGACTTTTTACAAAACCATCAAGATTGATGATTTCGCAAAAAGTCTTCAATTCGCTTGATTGGTCACTTGATAAGACTCTCATTGATCATTGATCATTTCACATTTGTCATCTGTCCCCGCCGTGGCGGGGGTAAATGCCCAATGATAGATGATAAATGACAGATGATAAGACCAAAATAAGCTCGTCAAAGACTTTTTACAAAACCATCAAGATTAAAGCATTATTCCATATTTTGTGTGAAAGTCAACAGTTGGCGGTTTCGTAAAAAGTCGAAAATGCTCCCTCTCCCTTGACGGGAGAGGGTCGGGGTGAGGGTGAATAGGACTGATGTTTCAGCCAGTTATCTTCCTCCTCTCCTTTGTCCCCTCTCACCAGGGGAGGGGAAATATGATTTTTTATGACGCCATCAACTGTTGATGATATTGCAAATAAGTCTTCAATGTGTTCTGCTGTTTTCAAATACTTCGTCATTTTTACGGTTTCCTGAATTAAAATTTCAGGCACTTTTTGCTGTGAGACCTTTGCATAACTGCCATATGAGCGCTAACGCTTCACTTCGTGTCCCGTGATGCGGCGTCAGGCTTCAAAATTTAATCCTCGAAATACCCAATGTATTCCTCCGGTTAAATTTTTCGCCTTCCTTGCCTGACGAAAAAATGTCGCGTTGTGCAAAGGTCTCGCTGTATACTGTGGGGGTGTACGTGGAAACACTTTTGAAAGTCGTCTACATAGGGATTGGAGGATTTGTTGGGGCAACATGCAGATATGGTATGTCCGGTTCGTTGGTTCATTCATGTTGGGTTTTATTCTACAAATGCATTCCGAGTACCTCGTTTTTAATGAAAACGTACGTGCAGGTTTAGCTATAGGTGCGCTTGGCGCCTTTACAACATTTTCAACGTTCAGTTATGAGACATATTGTCTTGTCAGAGACGGTGAAATTTTTAGAGCGGGCATTAACATTTTTTCAAACGTTTTGTTATGTCTTGTGGCTGTCTGGCTGGGGATTGTAGGGGTAAAACTTATAGCTGGAAGGATATAAATCCACAGTGTCCGTTGCTTAAGACCTTACGGGAACAGTACAAGAGATAGCTATGTGCTCGATTCATTCATGGGTATGTAGCGCAGGGCTTTAGCCCTGCTTGATAATGGAGACGCTTTCCCCGTGCCCGAAAGGAAAACACATTGAAAAGGCTGAACAAACGTCCCAGACTTAAAGGTTTTGACTATAGAGGATGCTATCGTTATTTCATAACGACCTGCACTCATAGTAAAATACCATTATTTAAGGATGATACTTTTGTGAATCAGCTAATCAAAATATTGAGAACTAAATCGGATGTCTTCGGGTTCAAAGTATGGACTTTCTGTTTCATGCCGGATCATCTCCACCTTCTATTGGAAGGCGTATCTCCTGAATCCGATTTAAAAAAGTTTATTTCATCATACAAACAATACGCAGGTTATCATTACAAGATGGATGTAGCGCAGGGCTTTAGCCCTGCTCAAAGGACACAACTCAAGCTGTGGCAGCCCAGTTATTATGATCACATTTTGAGAAAGGATGAAGATATTTTGGATATAGCTCGATATATCCTCGACAACCCTGTGAGGAAGAAGTTGGTTAAGCGATTTCAGGACTATAAATTTCTCGGTTCATTTGAACTTGATATAGAGCGTTGTTTTTAATGCAGGGCTGAAGCCCTGCACTACAGCACGAAACGAATCGGTACAATGGGCGACAAGCATTCCCAAAAATAAGCAAAGCGGATAGATACATTCCGGTTTTGGAGGCCGACGACTCTGACCACAATCAAATTACTTAATGAGGGAGCCTGATATGAAAAAATGTATTGGTGAAAAGACATTAATGCGAATATTTATCGGCGAGTCGGACAAAATAGATGGAAGGCCGCTCTACAAGGAAGTTTTAAATACGCTGCGAAAGACAGGAGTGGCAGGCGCCACGGTGTTGCATGGTGTCGCTGGGTTTGGCGCCAGCTCAATCTATCATACTTCAAATATTCTAAGACTTTCTCAGGACTTGCCGGTTGTTATAGAAGTGGTCGATTCTGATGAAAAGATCCAGGAGATTATCCCGATCCTTGATGATATGCTTGACGGCGGAATGATTACGCTCGAAAAGGCCAATGTGATTATGTATCGGAATAGTTCCGAGACTTAGGGAGACCTTTGAAAAATGTCGCATTTTTCAAAGGTCTCTTAGGAGGTGTCTTGTGAGTGAGAGAATCGAGATTATACAAGGAGATATTACTAAGCAACATGTTGACGCCATTGTAAATGCCGCCAACAATTCCCTCTTGGGCGGAGGAGGGGTAGACGGTGCGATTCACCGTACTGCCGGCCCGGAACTGTTGGCCGAGTGCAAAACCCTTGGCGGCTGCCCTACGGGAGAAGCGCGTATTACCAACGGATATCGACTCCCTGCCAAATGGGTGATCCACACTGTTGGTCCTATATGGCGCGGCGGGCCGTATAATGAGGAGAAGCTACTGGCTAAT
>JAFDAE010000542.1 GCA_019314005.1 Deltaproteobacteria bacterium
GGTAACCCACCTACCCCTCAGAAGAAACCGAGCTTTACTCATTCGTTAATGCCCCCTTATTTTCCATTTCTAGCTTCACTCAATAAAAGGATTTTCCCTTAAACCACCCTGTTTGAACGACGGCTATGTGCCTTTCTTAGATGCTCAGTACTAAGGATATGTGAAAACCCCTTGAACTGTTTTCTTTTCGAGTGCAATCAGGATCTGGATCGCGGCGCCAGCATGGATTAACCTTGATGATAATTGATTTATCTTGTGTTGACATTCATTTGGGGGTCTGGTATAATTCAAATTATATCTCTACAGGATCTGGGGGGAGATAACCTTTAGTCCCCTATATATTGTAGCATGACGAGCATTAAACGAGCTGTCCTTTTTCGCATGAAACACCAGCGGTTTCTTTTTTTGATATGCCATGTCTGAATTGGCTACGAGCTGTCCTTTTTCGCATGAAACACCAGCGGTTTCTTTTTTTGATATGCCATGTCTGAATTGGCTTCAGAGCGTGCAAACTTGCTTTTATACGGTGAAAACCGTTCAAGCCGGCTTACAGCAACTGTACCGGCAAAGGCTGCCCGGTTGACTCTTACATTTACGTAACCGCAAGCGACATTCGTGTACATCTTCCTCAAGTCCAGTGGTGGATTGTGCATTCCGGGAGCCAAGGGGGGATATCAGACAAATAATTGATGGACAAGAGGTTACAGCGGTCCACAAAAGCGGCCTTGCGATTTGCGAAGCAGTGGCATGAAGGTTGCCCGGCCTAGCGATTTGCGAAGCAGTGGCATGAAGGTTGCCAATAGAAGCCTTGAGAGCAATTCCTGAGGGTTACGAGGGCTTTAAGGTGACCTGCAAAAGCAGGGAACGATGGAGGAAAAAAGCAATGAGACCGCATGGGGCTCGCTGGAGGAAAAAAGCAATGAGACCGCATGGGGCTCGCTCGTTTGGTATTAGGGCGCTACTCATTGCATTTTTCATTGCGTTTTTGTGGCCGCCCGGCATATGGGCCGGCGTATGTGTGAGCCATCTATATATTTCTCTTTCATGGCAGTCCAACCTTGCGCTAGATATACAGGGCTATGAGGTCTACAGGTCTAATTATCCTGCGGGTCCTTATGAGGCACACTCGGGAATAATCACTTCCACATCATGGATCGACGACATCGACCTAACCGAGGGGGAAACCTATTACTATAAGTTGAGGGCGGTCGACATAGTCGGAAACTTCAGCGCGTTTTCCGAAATGTCAGAGGGCGTCACGATAGATATGACGAATCCCTCCGTCCTGGCCAGTCCGCCGGGTGGAGCCTATCCCGAAGGCATCAGTGTTTCCCTTGTGCCGAACGAACCCTCCACCATTTATTACTCAATGGATGGTAGCATCCCGACCCAAGATTCCTTCATATACTCTGTTCCTATTTCTATAACCGACAATGCGACTCTCCGTTTTTTCGCCCTGGATTGCGCGATCAATCAAAGCGAAATCATGACAAACCACTACATCATTGGGAGCCTCGATGATGAAGTAACGATAACCTCAGGCCCTGCGGGCACGCCTGATCCAGTACCATCGGGAGGCACGGTTAATTGCACGGCAGCGGCGGAGGATTCTCTCGGGCATAGTCTGACCTATCAATGGAGCGCGACGAGCGGAAATTTCAACGATGATATTCTGCAGAACCCCATATGGCAGGCGCCGGTCAACACCTCGGGCACAACCCAAGAATACACAATCAGTGTCATCGCATCCTGCTCCGAAGGTCAGTGGACCGGCGCCTCATACATTCAGGACGTGCTCCCGATTGACAACCAATCCCCTGTCGCCGATGCAGGAGTCGACCAGCTGGTTTCGGGCTCCACGCTGGTTACGCTTGATGGTTGCAGCAGTTATGACTCCGACGATGGCCCGTTACCTTTGAGTTACAGTTGGGAGCAAACCGGCGGAGATAGCACAGTTGACCTTACGGGAGCTGATACTTGCAGTCCATCATTCATCTCACCCCAGAACAGCGATACGTTTGAGTTCACCCTAACCGTAGATGACGGTGCGGACACGGCCGAAGATACAGTGACGATTACGGCCGATACAGAACCCCCCACGCTCCTACCAGAGGATTTGGGACCATATCCTGATCAAGGCCTTGATGGCAATGTTGGAGCCTCGGCGCATACCTGCATAAGAGCCAGGGTGCTGGATGATGTCGGCATAGACCTCGACTCGTTGGTCTGTGACACGCTCATTGCCGCTTATGGTATTTATACGACCGGACAAGGGGAAAGATTTGAGGAAATTGTTGGTTCTATGGAGTTTGAGGAAACGGAGCCTGGCCTGGTATGGATGATGTTTGTCCCTGATTACGAGACGACCTACGGTTCTGGACTCCCATACGGACTCGAGGTCGAGATTAATATAGAAGCCTGCGACATGGTGGGAAATTCGATGCAGCCGTATCAGTATCGCTTCAAGGTCAGAGACTCCGTTCC
>JAFDAE010000543.1 GCA_019314005.1 Deltaproteobacteria bacterium
AAAACACCCATGATGTTTTTATATCCTGCCCGGTAGTAAATGATGTAATCGCCTTTGGATACGAGATCCATTTGCTCCCTGTTCCAAAAACCGATGAGACTGTTATCAATGTCCCACAGGTTCCTGTGATGGACAACAAACCATATTGCATTCATGATAGTACCCCCTTTTTATCGATCTCCCAGTATGTCCTGAAGGATAAATTCCAAGTTGTAGGTAAAATAACGCTTGGGAAGATGTGCGCCGTGGTTTTTTGTTCTCGTGTTCATGTTGAAATAAAACGTAATTCCCTCCGGTGATTTTACTTTCAGCCCGTCGTACAACTGCCAAAAGTTATTTGTGTTTCCATCACAAATATATTTATCGTATTCCAGCCAATGTGCGCATTCCATCAATAAAAAACACGATTACATTGGTAATCTCATGTTCTTCAAGAAATGCCCAGAAATCCGAAATCGATCGTTTCTCGATTTCTTTCCTGTAAGTATTAGGTGCTGATGCAAAAAGGCTTTTCAGGTCATTGAATTGCCGCGAAGGAAAGGGATAAAGGCATTTGAAATAATATAGAAATTCAGAATCATAGTTGCCGCTTGTTAAGGTATTAGCAACAGCCTTTACCCATGAATCATTTTGCAGAAGCGGCAAAAGGTTTTCGTTGAATTTCACTTCAAAAAGGCGGTTCCAGAATGTCTTCGAGTGTTTCTCTGAAAGATAGAGGCCTGTTTGGACTGAATCGGGATGCGGGTTTTTGAAAAGGAGGAGAACTTTTTTTCTCTCAGGACCGTCTGCTTGGGGAATGATTTCTTCTGTCTCGTACGTGATCTGAAACGATTTGTCATCGCATCCAGTGATTATCTGCTTTATCGATTTATACTTTGCATCATTGCTTTGAAGTCTGGATTTAACACTTTCATACTCTTCCTTGCTAACAAACCGGACCGTTTCCTTTCTTACGATGTTCCCCATTGCACCTCTCCGTTAAGTTTTATGTATGTGTTTTTAACGTCCTCCCTCGTTTCCTTGATTTAGCCTTTATTGCTGTTTTTGCTTTTTCTTCCTTGATTCGTTTCAGTAATTCTGATGCAGGTTCATCGTTGGGATCTTGGGGGACGAGTTCGCCGCGGAAGGCTTTGGCAAGGATAGATTGGGTGAGCTTGTCGACATAGGTTCTGGCTTTGATATAGCGTTCTTCAATCTGGTCGGCAATTTTGAAGAGGGCTTCGACTCGGCGGACGATTTCGCGTTGTTCGGTTAGGGGAGGCAAAATAAAAGGTAATTCGCGGACACGTTGACAATTTAGCGCCTGAGGTCCGGAACCGCTTCCATATCCTCTCGTGGATTCGTATTGGAACTGAAACCATCGCCAGAGATATTCTGAACTGACTAATCCATGAGTCAGTAGAACGGCAGCTATATTTTGATTAATGGTGCAACTGATTTTGAGGATCGCCGTCTGTCCTCTCGTCTTGCCTTCGCCTATCATGGCCAATAAAATAGTGTCTTGAGGCAATAAACGAACAGAACTATTGTCATGGCCTCTTTGGGTGATTTTCTCGCGTGTGGACAATATGAAATTATTCTTGACTTCACCTGAACTAACCCACGGGATATCCCCATTCCAATATTCCGGTTTTTTTCGTGACGGTGTACTTCCATTTAAGACCGTTCCTATTGCTCCAATCCTGCACGCGGACCATGATTCCGGAATCTCATTTAAATCGAGCTCCTCACTTTTAACCAAAAAATGATCGGCCTTAAAAGCCTCTACAATCTGGTTTTTTTCTTTTGTGGTTTCCGCCTCAGTCTGGCGTTTCTGTTTAATACGAAGTAATAAGGCAGAGGCATATTCAATATCAAATTTCTGTTTCCTCCAATCCTCAGTCAGTCGTCCCGAGCAGGCGGCAGCGAGAACGGACTGGCGGAAGCGTTTGAGGATGGAGGGGATTTTGTCAAGGCGTTCCTTGCAGGCATCGACTTTTTGCAGGAGTTTTTCCAGCTTTTCCAGAATGCGGAGCTGTTCGTTAAGTGGAGCCAAGGGTATTTGTAAATTGTTAAGATTTTGAATTGTAATCTGGGGCTGACTCGA
>JAFDAE010000130.1 GCA_019314005.1 Deltaproteobacteria bacterium
ATTTATCGTTAAACATTTCCAACCAATCGGACGATATTATTGATAAATAATAAATTTTTGTTGCCTTTTGCCTAAAGTATTTCTATTATCTGCCGATAATATAGTCAGGGGGAATTCTATGACTATATCTACCTATCAAATAGAAAATGTATTGAGGGTCTATGGGAAACAGCTTCGTCAAGGAAAAACTCTAAAACGACAGCTTCCTGCGACGGAGACTCCTCAAGACAAGATAAACATCTCTGCTGATGGGAAAAGAAGCGCTATTATTAAGAAGCTGGCGTCAGAAGTTGTTGACAAAATAGCTCATTCCGGTCCTAGTAATGACATTGAGACCGGTACTCTTAAAGAGCTGGAAGAGGAATACGGAAGCAACCTCAGCGTAGCTAAGGACGAGTCAACTAACAAACTAGTTTTCAAGGTAATTGACAAACAGAAAAATGAGACAATTGAAGTTGTCTCTTCGGAAGAGTCTGATTTTTTGAAACAGCGATTAGAAGAAATCGCAAAAAACAGAATCGATGACAACATGTTCTCGTAAGAAGAATTGCCAAGGTCAGGAGGTATGAAATGAAAATAACAAACGGTATAGGCTACGAAGCCAATAAATATATTGACAAGACAACCACAAACCAGGAAGTGGAAACGGATAAAAAATCTATCCAGAATACGGGTAATGCACCTAACTCAGATGCAGTTGTCAATTTGTCTCAAGCCTCTAAGGAAGTTCAAATCGCCCAAAAGGCTGTTGAAGAAGCGCCTGATATCAGGGCAGAAAAAGTAGAGGACATAAAGACACAAGTCAATAATAATACCTATAAGATAGATCATGAGAAAGTTGCGGAAAAGATTGTAGGCGCAATGTTTGACGACTTTGCGTGATTTCGATTGGTCGGGTGGTCGAGAAGTAGGTAAAGCTTAAGCGACTTGACTACTCGACGTGAGGACGCGGTAGGCGTATTGCATATAGCGTGTATATAGTTTCTTTGGCTTTACGATAAACCTTCATTTTTACTGGAATTCCGGCTTTTCCCAAAAAAATCTTACCGATCTCTTCCCTTGCCATTCCAAGCGTATTACACTCGTTAAAGCCGATTATATAATCATCTACACAAAGCCCTGCGAGCACTGCCGGAGAGCATTCTGAGACATGAGACACTACCGGACATGTCTTATTGTTAAGCTTTCCCATAATGATGCTAAATCCCAACCATCCTGAGTAGCGATTACGTCTACTTTCAATATGCCTGCGGCGAAGATGGTCATAGGCGCTATTGATCTTTTTGAGTCTTTCCACACCAGCTAAGCCGATAGATCCATCTCTGTTTGAGACAACATCCGGATGATACTTCTTTGCCAATTTTCGATAGGCCAACTTAATATCATGAAATGTCGCTCTTTCATCCAGCCCAAAAATACGATAACAGGATACAACTTCTCTCAAGGTCTCTCCTTAGTAACTACTCAGGTTGTTAGGTTCACCGTTCAAGGTTCAGGGTTGATCGCTTTCTAACCTTGAACCGTGGAACTGTGAACCTGAGTAGTTACCCTCCTTATAGATATAAAACATACAAGATGTTGTGAATTGATATATCATATAACCTATATATTGTCCAGATGAGGCAGTTTCAAAACGTCCCCTTTTGCCTAATCTCTGCGTCAGGCTCAAATTATAATCCTCAAAATACTTCAAGTATTCCTGTGGTTATAATTTTCGCCTTTCTTGACCTTAGACAAAATTGAACATTTTGAAACTGCCTCAGATGTCCTGTCAAACCAGTTGCTTTAATTCATTCAGCACATTTAGAGCTTCAAGAGGTGTCGTGTTAGAAACATCTATCTGCTCTAGTTTGTCCACCAATGCCTGATTGGAAGTTTTAAAAAGTGTTAACTGCACATCTGCATGTTTTTTCGGTCTTTTTTTTGAGCGAGCAATGTTTGGCTCGCCTTCTTCGTTTAGCTCACCTGTTTCAATATTTTTGAGGACCTCTTTCGCTCTTTCTACAACATCTTTGGGAAGGCCGGCCAATCTTGCTACTTGTATACCATAACTTCTATTTGTTCCGCCTTCGATTAGCTTTCTTAAAAAAATAATCTCGCCGTTCCATTCTCTTACGGCAACATTGTAATTTTTTACTCGCGACTTGGTAGCAGCGAGATCGGTCAGTTCATGATAATGGGTGGCAAAAATGGTTTTAATCCCCCTCCCCTTCCAGTCATGAAGGTGTTCGGCAACAGCCCATGCGATACTGAGCCCGTCAAAGGTACTGGTTCCCCTCCCGATCTCATCCAATATGATTAGACTTTTCTCTGTGGCAGTATTCAAAATTCTGGCAGTCTCCTGCATTTCCACCATAAAAGTACTCTCTCCCTGTGCCAGGTTGTCAAGCGCTCCAACTCGTGTAAATATACGATCTACAATACTTAGGGAAACAGATTCGGCAGGAACAAACGAGCCGACCTGTGCCATCAACATCACTAACGCGACCTGACGCAAGATCGTTGATTTGCCAGCCATATTGGGACCCGTAATAATCAAGACCTGCCTGTCTTCATCATCCATCTTTATTGTGTTGGGAACGAACCGTTCCCCTGCCATCATCTTCTCGATTACTGGATGACGGACATCTTCCATAAAGAGTACCCCGTCTTCCATGAACTTCGGTTTTACGTAACCATTTTTGTCCGCCACTTCTGCTAAAGAACAAAGAACATCCAACTTTGCCAACAGGCCTGCGCTCTTTTGAATGCGGGGGTTGTTTTGTACTATCTTTCCCCTTATTCCATTAAAGAGCTCATATTCCAGCGCAGCCCGTCTCTCCTCAGCAGTTAACACCTTAGTTTCGTATCTCTTTAGGTCTTCTGTAATATATCTCTCCGCATTTACCAATGTCTGTTTGCGAACGTAATAAGGAGGAACTGATTTGATATGGGTTTTTGAAACTTCAATATAGTATCCAAAGACCTTATTAAAACCAACTTTTAATGAACCGATTCCGGTTGTCTCCCGCTCTGTTGCTTCTAAACTCGCAATCCACTTTTTGCCACCTTTACAGATACTTACAATCTCATCCAGCTCTGCATTGTACCCGGGTTTGATCATCCCCCCTTCATTAATGGTATGTGGCGGGTCATCGCAAATTGACTCTTCAATCATATCCCCCACATCGGCCAAGTCATCCAACTCTATATGGATTTGCCGAAATAGATCGGATTGCAATGATTCTATCAAGGTGCTAATCTCTGGAATCCTTCTAACAGAACGCTTCATAGCAATCAGATCCCTGGCATTGGAATGTGCTAAGACGATTTTCGAGTTCAGACGCTCCAGGTCATAAACACCTGAAAGCGCTTCACGCAGAGCCCCACGCAATGTTATATTTTCCTTTGCCTCTTCCACAGCGTCCAGCCGGAGCCTTAACCTTTCTGCATCGAGGAGAGGATAATTCAACCATTGACGAATCATCCGACCACCCATGGAGGTAATGGTCTTATCAAGTACCCAAAGGAGTGTTCCTTTTCTTGAACGGGTACGTATGGTCTCAAAAAGTTCCAGATTCCTCTTTGTAGTGTCATCCAGCACCATATAGTCCGCAAGAAAATATGCGACAATATGATTGACATGCGGAACTATACCCTTTTGCGTTTCGTGTATATATTGAAGAAGGGCCCCTGCAGCCGAGATCCCCGCATGCATTTCATCACATCCGAATCCCTCCAGGGAATGGGTATTAAATTGCTTTAAAAGAGTGGTTTGTGCTCTGTCTAATTCAAATAAGGGATCGTCTAATAGAGTGACCGATTTTTCGTTAAAATAGGACAGTAGTGCCTTGATTTCCAAATCCTCTCGAATCGATCCCGGTATAAGGACTTCGCTCGGATCTATACGCAAAGACTCGTCAACGACAGCACTGAAGGAATCCGACTCGGTTACTCGAAAGTCGCCGGTAGAGATGTCAAGGCAAGCAAGCCCAAAATAACCTTTGTAACGGAACAGCGCCATGATAAAATTATTTGATTTGGCATCCAATAGTTCCGTATCAAGAACCACGCCCGGAGTCACCACACGGACCACATCCCGCTTTACCAGCCCTTTTGCTTGACGTGGGTCTTCGACCTGTTCACAGACAGCAACCTTGTATCCATTCTCTATCAAGCGCGCAATATATCTCTGCGCGGCGTGATGTGGGACTCCACACATTGGAATAGGTTTGTCATCTTTTTTATTTCGGGATGTTAAGGTAATGTCGAGGATACGGGAGGCAATCTCAGCATCTTCAAAGAACATCTCATAAAAATCGCCCATTCGATAAAAAAGAAGTGCATCGGGATACTCCTTTTTTATAGAATGATACTGCTGTACCATTGGAGTGATTTTAACTGACATCACCAGTCCTGTATGGAGTGTATGGAGTGTCCCCTATGTTCTTTCTTCTGAAGCGTTCTCTTCGGAAACAACATCTTCCGGGGTAATATCTTCAACAATGGCACTTTCAGAGGTTGCAGACACGCTCTTAAGCATCCTTAACTCTTCTTCCATGTCCTTTATCTTCTCACTGTTCGACTTCAGATCCCTTCTTGCTTTCAAACGTTCTCCCAGGCTGAGAAAATAGGCAAGTAAAAATCCAAGCAGAAACAAACTTAAAAATATAAGAGAAGATTGAATATTAAGCATCTCGTAGTGCTTAATCCCGATATTGAGTTTCAAGTTAAAGAGATGTGTAAAAACCGCCAAATTTTGATACACAAAAAGGCCTATAAAGGCGGCAATAATCAACAAAAGTGTCAACTTAAATTTTTTCATGGATTTCCTCCAAAAAAAGATTAGGACGCAGCTTTTCCCTGATGCCCGCAGATAACCATTCTAAAATTATTGAATACCCTATTTAAGATCCTGACAGTCTGCGTTCATCTGCGTCCAAAATGGAATTTACCAATCAATTATTAACTAATTCTAATAAGTTTCAGATCTCCCTTCAAACCAAGTTTGTCGCCGACCACAATTACAATGCCTATTACCCCTGCAATCGACTCCGCAAATGTTAGCCCCTTGTCTATAGCCTTTTTATCAGAAATCAGATTCCCGACAGCGGTAGCGGTCGCATCTGCCAGGGATGCGGAATGAGACACCACTGTTACGGCATCAGATTTACCCATACTAAGAGAATGCCCCACTGTTCCGGAAGAAGTACAGACCGCAATCTGCTCATCTTCGGGGTCTATTTCGAGCCCTACTTTATTACTCAACGGAGAAGACCCGGCAAATATTCCCACCGTAAACGGCTTGTCGGTTTTTATAAAGATATCTCCCCCGTTTTCTACAATAACTACTTGCGAATATATTAAGAGATCACGTCCAACCCATTCTGCAATCGCACCCGCGACAGCTGCCATTGGACCCACACCGGCAAGCTTTCCCGCCTCGATCATGTCCCGAACAATAGGAGGCGCGAATTGGTCATCTGGAAAGGGAGTCAATGTATGTAAAAAAGACGGGGACCGATCAATATATTCCTCTATATGTCTACGATATCTTATAACACTTTTTTCTGCTTCAGCCACCAATTCCCGATCCGCTCTCACCAACAGATCGGTCTCCTTGACAACGACCCGAAACGATGTAAGCTCATCCTCAGAGATGTTATCCCGATATGTCCTTTCAGTATAGGCTTTCATAGGATAATCCCTAAATCCCATTCTTTTCTTGAAACACGATTTCAACTACTTCTTGTCCGAAATAACGATCCACTGCTTCGGAAAGAGCATGTCCCGGCTGTACTCTCAGTGAATCAGGGAGCGCGATTACGGTCTCTGACTTTCGTGGAATTCGCAGATTGATAAAGGCTGGACATTCCCCTTTATAGTTGTCCAATATTGAACGAAACTCTTTTAGTTGCTCTTTATCAATCCCTGTTACATCAATATTAAAATTTACTGCCGTGGCACTCAGTTCTTCTGCTTTTGAAAGCGGACTCACTGAATCTGCTAATATTTTTACTGACTTTTCGTCCTTGGTTATATGACCATCCACCAAAATAGGGACATCCGTATCTATGAATTCCGATACCTTCTCATAGACCGAAGAAAAGAGAGTCGCTTCCACGAAACCGTGTAGGTCCTCTAATGTCACAAATGCCATCCTTCCCCCTTTTCGGTCAGTGATCACCTTAAAGCTACTTACTACCCCTCCGATTCTCACCTGTCTGCCATCTGGGAAATCCAAAATTTTCAGTGTATCAGCAGAGGTATATTTGGAGAGGATCTTTTCGTA
>JAFDAE010000544.1 GCA_019314005.1 Deltaproteobacteria bacterium
ACAAAGCAAGGGGCATATCTTCCGAACTCGTAGTGATACGGAAGTCCTCGTACATGGCTATGAGGAGTGGGGAGAAAACCTGGTGCAGCATCTCAATGGCATGTTTGCCTTTGCTGTTTGGGATGGTAAACATAGAAGTCTCTTCATAGCCAGGGACCGTGTGGGGAAAAAACCGCTTTACTATACCACAAATGGGAATCGGTTCATCTTTGCCTCTGAACTCAAGGCCCTTCTGTGCGATCCCTCTGTAAAGCAAGACATCGATCTAACGGCTATAGATGATTATCTAACCTTCCTCTATATCCCGTCACCAAAAACTATTTTCAAAAATATCTTTAAGCTTTGTTATCTTTAAGCTTTGTCCCGCTCACTGCCTTGTTATGAAGAACGGCCAAGTGCGGACCCGGCCCTATTGGGAACTTCGGTTTGACGCAAAGAGTCGAGATGAAAAACTCCTGACAAAGCAGTTAGATGAGCGTCTGGCCGAGGCCACGCGCAAGCGGTTAATAAGTGAGGTGCCATTGGGCGCTTTTTTGAGCGGTGGTGTTGATTCCAGCGCTGTAGTGGCTCACATGGCCCCATGGATGAAGGGAGAGCCGTTGATTACCGCGTCCATTGGTTTTGCTGAAAAACGGTTCAACGAACTCGATTTTGCCAGACAGGTTGCTGAAAAGTATGAAACAGAGCATCATGAATTTGTGGCCAAACCCCGTGCCCTTGAAGTCATTGAGAAGATAGTCTGGCATCTGGACGAGCCCTTTGGAGACTCCTCAGCCCTTCCAACCTATTATGTCTCACAATTGGCACGGCAAGTGGTTACGGTAGCACTTTCCGGTGATGGCGGCGATGAAAACTATGCGGGATATATTCGCCGGTACTGGCATAACGTGATGGAAGATCGGCTACGCGCACTGTTCCCCCTGCCGGTCAGACAGGGCCTGCTTGGTCCCCTGTCCCGCGTTTACCCCAAATATGATTTCCTCCCTGCACCGCTCAGGCTTAAGTTTTTGTTAGCCAATTTATCATGTTCCCATGAGGAGGCATATTTCCGCGATATGTCGATGTTTTTGCCGGAAACAAAGCAGGTCATATACAGTCCTGAACTGAAACGAAAACTGAAAGGCTACACACCGGCGCATCATTTCGCACCGCATTTTCGGAAAGTACGGCATTGCGACATCCTGTCTCGCATCCAGTACGTAGACATTAAGACGTATATGACAGAGGATATCCTGGTAAAGGTGGATCGTATGAGCATGGCACACTCGCTCGAAGTTCGCTGTCCTCTTCTGGACTTTGAGCTGATGGAATTCGCGGCCACGATACCGGCCGAACTCAAATTGAACGGAAGGATCTCAAAGTATATCCTGAAAAAATCTCTGGAACGGCGTCTTCCGGCAGATATCCTCTATAGAAAAAAACAGGGGTTTTCCATTCCTTTGTCTGAATGGCTGCGGGGCGACCTTCGTGGGTACGTAGAGGACACCCTTTTTTCTCGACGCGCCAGAGAACGCGGCTATTTCGAGTATCGCGAAGTGGAGAAGATCTGGCAGCGGCATCTGAAAGGGATTACCGACTATTCGGCTCATATCTGGACTTTGTTGATGCTGGAACTGTGGCACCGTGTTTTTGTGGATTGAGAAACTATAATCTCACCGCCAAGAACGCTAAGAAGATATAATTCATAGGTCAGACAGGATTTAATAGATCAAAGAAACACAATCCCGTAAATTCTGTAAATCCTGGTTAAGAAAATACAATGGAATACGAAGACATTACTCGCAAAATTATCGGTTCTGCCTATAAGGTTTATAATCAGCTTGGCTTTGGATTTCTTGAGAGTGTATATAAGAAAGCTATGATTATAGAATTGACCAAGAGCAATTTTAAAGTCGAAGCAGAAAAACCTTTAAAGGTCTATTATGATGACAAGGTAGTGGGGGATTTTTACGTAGATCTATTTGTAGAAGAAGAGATCATTGTTGAACTCAAATCTGTACAGAACCTTACCAAAGAGCATGAAGTACAGTTGGTTAATTATCTAAACGGATTGAACAAAGAAATAGGC
>JAFDAE010000545.1 GCA_019314005.1 Deltaproteobacteria bacterium
GCTTGGGGCAAAAAAAGAGCTGATTGACGAGGTATGCGATATCACAGGCCGTCACCATCACCCCGGACCCGATTCAAGCCTGAATTTCAAGATAGTTCATGACGCAGACCTTATTGTCAATCTTGAGGAAAAACAGAAAGAGAACCCTATGAATGATAAAGACCTTGCTGAATTTATTGGAAAAACTTTTTTAACCGAAAGCGGGCGAAAAGAAGCAAGGGGTGTCTTTGGATAAAAGGGTCATAGTATTTTTATAACCCTTAAATTTTTCTGGCGTCCCCAAAGAAACTCCTCATTTACCCGTACTGCTATATTCTCATTAAAAACCATTGTAAATATATAGGAGGCATGAAACCTGATGAAGATCCTGCTGATAAGCTGAAAAACCTTCAAAACATCATTAGCGGATTTTCTCTCAAACACCTTTCAAATGCAGCAAGAAAGATACAAAAACAAACTGACAAGCCGATTGGTATCTCTTTTTTATCGTCTTCACCGTCCAAACCGTCCAAAGAAATTATATTCAAACCTGATACTACTTTTGATGCATCTTCAATAGACCCTCTGGGGCCAGGGAAAGCTCCTGAGAAGTATTTCTATGAAGCAGACAGGTCTTGCCTTTACTCACTTATAATCACGCGAATAAGGCCGATTTGGACGGTAAAATACAAGACCTAATCAAGATGCTAAATGAAAGGCCTGAAAAGCCAGGAGACGGCAACCAATTTACCATCTATTCGGATTTCATTCGCAAAGAACTATATGATGACCTGGGCTATGCCCTCATACTCTGGTTAAGAATAGTAATCGAACAGCAGCACCGGAAAAGAAAGATAAAAGAAACTGATGCAACTCTTGCAAAGTGGCTTCAAACTTCCCGCCCTACCATCATCAAATATAAAGGTTTACTCAAGGAGTTAGGATTTCTAAACATCTCTACCGGTACCGGTACCGGTCTGAAGTATCAGAAACTATCAGTCAAATACTTTACCGGTAAACAAGTATAATCTGTATACCGTTATCATACTGTCTATCCGATACAATCAGAATATGTAGACCCCCGCTCTTTACTTAAAGGGGAAATATTATAGTAAAATGATGGCTATTGTAAATATATTAGGGAAGTTATAGCGATTTTTAGGCTTACGACCTGTAAACTGCGGAATAAATCTTACTTCTTGTTTTTTTACTGGCAGGACGGTATGGACGATGAGGACGGTCAGGACGGTGTTTTTATGATCGGACCCTTTTTTCTCAAAAACATCTCTGATATCAGGTATATCAAGCGTTTTTTCTCGCATATGGGATATATAGACAAAATTGAGAAAAACAGCTCGCTTTTTCGATTTCAATATTCGGAGTTGGCGAGCTACAATAAATTGTAAGCTATACAATAAGGTGCGCACGTTATGCGTGTTTTCGTTCCATGATATTGAGCGTTTTTTTCCCATTAATCAGTGTTTAGTATTATTGAGGTGATATTCATGAATAAAATGGTATTGAAATATTGTTTTATTTGTTTAGTGCTTTTTGGATTTGTTATCACAGCTAACGGCTAAATGTATTTCTGTAACGATAAAAATGGTGTTAAACATTTCTCAAATACAATGCCTTCGCCTGAGTATCTTCATGGCGCTACAGAATCAGGGGGAGTACAATATTGTGAGGTAACTCCTAAGGAAATCGAAACGTTCGGAAATGAACTTCTGGGTAAACGTGTTGAGATGGCATGCAAGTTCAGTGGAGTATCAGATACGTGGGTGAGGATTCTATTGGGTGACAACCGATTTGTCGGGTTCCATGTCCGTGACAAGTTATTCCAGTTTGTTTTTGCCAATAAAGAGAAGTGCGGGCGGGCACTGCTTCATCTGAAAAGTGGTGATCGCCTGCGACTCATCGGTAAGGTCCAGAGAGTCCAGGGTACATACGTGTTTATGGTAGAGGAGATTCGCAGATAGTTCATGTCATTATAAGAATTCACATTAGGACAATGATATGTGGCCACCAGAAAAAGAGAATTCACTTATTAAAGGTTGGGACAGGGTTTCAATAGCTATCGATTTTGATAACTTGGGGTATTATTGTTCCTATCTTAATGAAACTCTTGAAGACAACCAATTAAGATTTAAAGAAAAAGAGCTGAAAGAAGCAGAAAAGCTGGATGAAAAGGAAAAATCATATTTTTATGATTATATGAGCGATGATCGTTGGAGATTACATAATGTGTTCCCTTCACTGCATTGGAACTCAACCTTCATCACAGCATATGGCTTATTTGAATATCATTTAAACGCTATCTGCATGATTCTACAGAATAGATCAAAATGTGGAATCAAAATGAGCATTATAAGAGGTAAAGGAATAGAACGGTCAAAAATCTATCTTTCCTCCATATGGAATCTGCGAAAATTCTTTAGTGGCAAGGATTGGTCAAAAATTAAAGATTATGCTTTAGTAAGAAACAGTTTGACTCACAACTCAGGCGAATTAAAGTTAGATAAGGATGGTCCAAAAAACCATAAGAAAATTAGCAAGCTATTAAAAACCCATGATGCTGTTGAGATTGATGTAGATTATGGTATTGGCAGAATAAAATTGAAACCATCATTAGTAATAGATTCAATTAAAATGTATAAAAAAATTTTAATGAACTTATGCAATATTGAAAAACCAAATTAAATGCTAACCATCTGCTGCAGTATGTTGGGCAGACAAAGACACCAAGATAAGGGCAAATTAAACAGTGGAGAAGTATACTTCTTGATATGGTCATTGTAAGGGAAAGCATGAGCGACCGAACTAATTCTGATCTACCAAAAATAGACACCAGCGATTTCGAGTTAGCCCTTTCGAATGTTGAGCTAAGGAGCTTTCTCTCAAAGCGTCTCGAATTTGTTGGATTAGTACACCAAATAGTCATCGAACTTAAGCTTCAGGGACATATCGAACACCTGAATATCTATTCGCCTGCTCGTTCTCGTGCTGAGCTCTACCGTGATCATGAGAATCCTTGGCCCTCGAAGAATCTGTGTCTTGATATCTACACAAACAAGTACATGGATGAACAGTTGCTCCGACACGAGCTTGGGCACGAGGCCGATCGCCGGAATCCAGACATGCTATATGATCCAACGATTGAAAAGCGCTGGCGGGGCCAAGACTATTGGATTTTGGAAATGGCTGCCAACATTAGCCTTGATGCCCGTCTGGGTGATGGTGGCCTCGGGAAAAAGAAGCGGCGACAGGAATTCTGCCAGAAGTTCGGAAAAGAATACGACAGCTTTTTTGAGGAGGTGTGGGCAAACGCGCCAACGACATGGCCCGCCATCGAGGCACTATCATCCAAACTCTCAAAGA
>JAFDAE010000546.1 GCA_019314005.1 Deltaproteobacteria bacterium
CCGGGAGACAATTTATTAGCTATCTGATTAAAATTACTATCAAGATTATTCAACAAAGATAGAATATCAAAAACTGCTTCATCGAACAGTGTAAAGTTCTCTATCTTGGTTTTTCTCTTCTTTATCTTGGTTTTTATTTTCTTCATATGGTCTGTATTAGCCATTTGTCTGACAGCCTGCGTTTGCTTCTCTCATTTATTTGCCCATAGAAAACCAAGTCCTTTGGGGCCGGATCTATATTTGATGGATTTTTAGAGTTTCAGAGACATTAAATTATAATACCACTTTTTTCATCTTTTCTAATTTTCGCGGTAAACATATATAATCTTTTTGTTCCCTTTTGATGTCTGGGATATTGTTTTATCTAATTCGGCCGTTTTTCTCTGTCGTCTGATTTTTTCATCACCATCCGCTTGAATCTGCTTTTTTCTTTAAGAGCCCGCGCCACGCATTCGAGCAACTCACCAGGCTCAAAGGGTTTGGCAATGAAATGCGAACAACCCCGGCGCAACAGTTGTGCCTTCATCCTGTCATCGGTGTAGCCGGTGATAACCACGATTGACAAAGTCAGTCGTTGTTTTTGAATCTCATCTATTAATTCCAGGCCGGTCATACCCGGCATGAATATATCGGTAAGCAGGAGATCAATTGGGTATGAATTGCTTTGGGAGGCGAACAGCTTCTTCAGAGCATCCAGGCCGTCTTTCGCTTCCTCAAGACAGTAACCTGCATTATTCAGTACAATGCTAATTGACCGACGGGTCGGCGCCTCGTCTTCGGCTAAAAGGATACGTTTCATTCTCACACTCTCCCGTTCTGTTTAGGAATAATCTTGAATTCTTGCCGTATTATTAGAGCAAAAGCTGTGCCTAACCGATCCCCAACATTCTAACCTATTGAAATAGCGGCTAATTTAGATTTGACAGGCCAAGGATGGGTTGGGGAAAAGTTACAACCTAAGTTGTAAGTGGTCCTGCTTGAAACCGGCTTAAACCTTGCTACGGTGGGGTTTTAAGTGGTTACAAATAAAGTTGTGGTTACAACCAAAGTTGTAGGCTTTGGAACAAGAGGCGGATTAGACAGAAGAATTCTTAAGGCGTTTGCTCAGGGCCTGTTGTGATATGCCCAGTAATTGGGCGGCGGCGGACTGATTGTCATTGGACCGCTTTAGTGCCTCGGCCACGATCAGCTCAGTTCCTTCCTTCAAGGTGGGCAACTCTCCGAAAAAGGTGATAAGGGGGGTCTTTTCCGGCTCAGATTTCCTTAGAACAACCCTGTCCCCTTTCCGGACAATGTGAGACTTGAACGCCTCCAGAGAAAGAATCCTGGACGTATGTCTGCTCACAGAGTCGAAGATCATGGACCGCAATTCTCTGACATTCCCGGGAAAGGAGTATGTTCTTAAAAGCGTGAACAACTCCTTGGGCGGGGTCGGCTTCTTTTTGTTGACGGCACGTGACGCCTCTTCAAAGAAATGATTCACCAGAAGCGGGATATCATCCATACGCTCTCGAAGGGGAGGGATATGGATGTGGTGGGTTTGGAGTCGATAGAATAGATCCTTGCGAAACTTATCTGACTCCTGGAGAGACCAAAGGTCCCGATTGGTGGCTGCCAGAATTCGAGCATTGGCGTGTCTGGGGTGGTCCAGACCCAATGGCAGGTACTCGCCCTCCTGCAGCAGTCGCAATAGTTTAACCTGTGATGCCGGGCTAAGTTCGCCTATCTCGTCCAGGAAGAGCGTGCCGCCGGATGCCTGCTCCAACATTCCTCCACGGTCCCTGTCGGCACCTGTAAAGGCCCCTTTGACGTGCCCGAAAAGGGTGTCCGAAAAGACATGGTCGTCCAATCCGGCCACATTGACCGCCGTGAAGGCACCCTTGCCGCTGAGAGCGTGGATTGCCCCGGCGATCAGCTCCTTTCCCACGCCTGTTTCCCCTGTGATTAGTACCGGCTGTGATGTCCGGGCGATGGCCTCAATATATCGAAAAAGCGAGATCATCTTTTTGTTGTTGGTGATAATCCCGGCAAAGGCTTCTGGATGTTCCAGGGTGTCGGAAAGAATCCGCTGCTTGAGGCTCAGGTTTTCCCGCTTCAATTCCCGAAAAGCAATGGCATTGCTTAGAGCGGTGACTATACAGCCTTCTTCTACAGGCTTAACCAAATAGTTGAATGCACCT
>JAFDAE010000010.1 GCA_019314005.1 Deltaproteobacteria bacterium
TATTATTATTTTCCCGTTTAGTATGAGATATTGTCCCCGTGGCAACAATCATGCCGGTATACGATGTATGCGCTTTCAGGGTGTTAGTATAACCTTCCAGTTCGGGTATACGATTGTGTTCATAGGAGCCGGCTGCTCTTAATGACCCTGGAGGGAATCCTGCGGGATCGTATGATTCAACCAGCACTTCGTCGCCTTTTGGAGTAAATTTCCTCGCAGTATGGGCAATGTCAAGCTCTATAGGGCCAAGATGGTTATTAGTCCCTATAGTATAGTCTTCTGTTTCCCAATGTATATCTCTACTAATTGTTGCTCTCTCAGGGCTATCAACATTCCCTGCCGCGTCATTATAATATCCTGAACCACCAAGAAACCTCTGTTGCACTGTTCCTTTTCTATGAAAGATACGGGCTTCGGTGTACAGATGCAACGGAAAGTCGGGCGTTTTCAGCCTCAAAAAATATTTATCAAGCCCTGTCTTAACTCCATATGTATTACCTGCGTCCCTGATACTAACCGTGGGGGTAGCGGCTGATGAGTCGAAATCTCTCAAGGTGATATTGTCCAGATTATGATACAATTTTCTTGTTATCCAACGAAACAGGACCAAATCCTTATATGCGTAACGAACATCACCAAAATAATCGTTGACGTTCAATACTTCACCCTCCACATGTATCCGGTGAGGAAAAGGAAAGGCATAGAATTCGCCGCCGCCCGCAAACGAGTCGTGCATATATTCATATTCTTCCGCCCTTTCCGAGCCATCAAGTTCAATGTCTCTATATCCGCCCCAGAGATAAAGCTCCGGCGCTATTTCCGGAAATGTGTACTCATCAGCCAAACTAATTCGGCCAAAGAATGTAACTATCATTAGTCCAAAAATAATTATCTTCTTCACTGTATAAACCTCCCTGTACCTGAAGCAGATGGGATATCGGTTCCATGGATCTGTGAATGGCAATCAGTGCACCTTGTGTAAAAAGCGCTCTTACTGTCTAAAGAAGATGGATTCCCTCCTGATGTATTCATCTTGTGCCCCATGTGGCACTGGAGACACAATAAAGGTTCTCTGACCTTAAGCAGATTGTTATTCACAGAACCATGAGGGGCATGGCAGTTGAGACAATTCTCCGTAATGTCTGCGTGCTCGTAGAGAAAAGGGCCACCTTTCTCTGCATGACACTGTATACATGTCTCTTTAACAGTGGTTTTTCTCAGAATCCTTTCCGATATAAAACCATGCGGATCATGACAATCGGTACATAATATCTTCTTTTCCAATACAGGATGACGGCTGGACATGGAAAACTCCGCTCCTATCTCCTGATGGCATTTCAAGCACATCTGTTTCGTATCCCTCGGTTTAGTTGTCAGGTCGGCCCCTATATGGACAGGATGACAATCAGAGCATGAAACATCATTCTGGGCATGCTCACTCGCATTCCAATTGTGAACGTTAAAAAGAGCATGCGCGGTATGGCACTTGAGGCATATTAGTGACTGCGCGCCTGCGGGAAGGTTCTCAAGATCAAGGAGTGTGTCGTAGTTACATGCTGTTTGCTTTCCCTGTATCTTATCCTCTTCTACCTTTTCGGGAGTTATTCCCTCAATGGCAAGGCTACCCGGTCCATGGCACGACTCGCAGTCAACAAGGGGCATGCCTGAGTCCGAGGAAAGCTGTGCTCCCATAGTGCTCGCTTCAAAGTATGTCCTTATCTTGTCGTGGGTATGACACGCCTTGAGGCAATTGTCGGTTCCCACATAATCGGCATCGAGCCTGCCGACTATCATCCGTTCATACTCTTTTATGGCGTAAATGGGCTTTGCCTTTTTTAGGGTTTCACAGCCATAAAGGATGGTTAAAAAGGATAAGAGAAAAAGACTTACAAGATATACTGTTCTTCTTAAGCTCATAACTGTCTCCAACAAAATTAGAAGTCCTCGTCATCCATGGGGATAAACTCTTCAGGGTTTACTTCCTTGCGCAATGCCAATTCTTTCTTTCTACTTTTTTGTTCAGAAGCTGAAAAGGCCTCACCGATCTCGGTTTCAGTCCGGTCGCTGGTCTCTGTGCTGAAACCTCCGGCAACCAGCGTCATCAATTCGTTTGCGATTCCTTTCATCTGCTCGGCCTGAGCAGTCAGTTCCTGGGAGGCCCCGGCAAACTCCTCCGATTTGGATGAATTCTGCTGGGTAATTTGGTCCATCTGGGCCATAGTCTGATTGATCTGTTCAACTCCCCGGGACTGCTCATTAGAGGCCGCGCTTATCTCACCGACCAGTGCGCTTATCTTGTTCGCGCCTTCTGCTAATTCAGTAAAGGCTTCATTAGTCTTTGTGACAACGCTCGCACCTTCTTTGACCTTCTTGGTCGTACCTTCAATAAGCTCGGATGTGTCCCCGGCTGCGTCTGCCGCACGCATGGCAAGGTTTCTGACTTCATCTGCCACCACCGCAAATCCAGCTCCTGCCTCACCTGCACGGGCAGCTTCTACCGCGGCATTTAAGGCCAGCAGGTTGGTCTGAAATGCAATTTCATCGATCGTCTTTATGATCTTGGCAGTCTCATCGCTCGCTTTTGAGATCTCTTGCATCGAACCTATCAATTCGGTCATAGAGGCATTGGCCTGTTCGACCACCCGCAAAGTTTCATCCATCACAGTGTTCGCCTGATTAGCATTTTTTGCATTCTGCCTGGTCATGGAGGCCATCTCCTCTATGGAAGCGGACGACTCCTCTAAACCTGCGGCCTGCTCGGATGTGCCTTCAGCCAAGGACTGGCTGGCAGAAGAGATTTGGACGGCGGAATCGCTCACCTGGCCGGAGCTTTCACGCAACACGTTGATCGACCTGACAAGCGGAACAGTTATGCTCTTGGTGATAATCAAGCTGACAACAACAAAGATGAACAATGACACAATTCCGATCCCCAAAATCCATACTTGCACGCTTTTTTTTGCATCAATGCCATAAGAAAGCATCCCCTCCTGTCTCTCGATAATTTTAAATTTTGGAACCCCGACACAAAGAATGCCTATTTTTTCGTCGTCACACGATCTTATTGCGGAACACGTGGTAAGATACGGCTGACCAATAAGTGAAAGGGTGATATTTATCGGCTTATTACTCTTGTATACTTCTGCTTGTGCGGTTGGGCTTATCTGAAGATTAGCCACATCATGACCATCGTTTCCTTTGCCACTGAACCCTGCGTGTGCGACAGGCGTTCCTCCAAGATATAGTGCACAGGCAGAGCCAGTTGCATCGTATATCTGTCTCATGGGCTTGTAATACTTGTTAAGGAGTTTCCCTGTAACGCATACAGCAAGCGGATTGCCGGCATCATCCCTAATAATGTCTGCCGCTGTTATGCTTATCCCGCCTTTTCCGGCAACATCCCGATCGCTTAATCCACACGCTTTTAGAAAAGCGGAATCATGTTTTAGGAAGGCAACCAATTTGGTGGCGTTATCGCCGGCACCCCTTTGCAGATAATTCCGCACCATTCCGGCAAGTTTACACGATCTGTAATTCCGCTCCAGCCATCCTTTATTAACCTTGCCCGGAAATGAGGCCAGGAGCGTATTCTCGGGATCATACACCATTGCAAAATCCATCCCTGCCGTCTTGGTTGCTGACTCAAGAAAATTGGTCAGGGCGTCAAGGAGCTGGCACTCTATAGTCGTCTTGACAACAGGCTGCTTGCATATGTCAGTTACGTGACCCCAGGTGTCTTCTTTGATGTTTTCAATAAAGGAGCCAAGAATCTCGTGGTGACCGTTAAGGGTTTCGTTTGTATGCTCTGTCAGATCTTGAACAAGCATTTTTGATTGTTGTGATATGCTGTCACTCAGCTTCCAAGAAACTACAATCGCCAACACTGCAACGATCAGAGCTGCTGTCAGGCAGAAATTGAGGAGGATCTTAAACTTAATACTTTGCATAAAATGATATCCCTGTTGGCCTATGCTTAGCAATATAAAGATAAGAAGAGTTGACCAGCAAACAATCAATGTTAATCATGCGTATCGTACGTTGTTCCAAAATACTTCAACAAAAAACACAAAAAAATAGAGTTGGCTGCGATTTACTGGTTAATTCACAGGAAATTATTCCCAAAGACTAATCTTATTCGATAAGAATAAAGCTGTAATACCAACAAGTTGGCCTATTTTTAAGCTTTTATTAAAATAAATTAAATGGAGAATAAAAAAAAATTAACTCCTAAAAGAGACATACTATGATCTTAAAAGTTTTTATAGAAAGGAAGGGGTGGAATCTGAACGCATTTTCCAATCTTCATGGGCTTTGGTTGAGCGAGAAAAATTTAAAATTATTTCCGCCCAACTTCTTAGCGCTATACATAGCGGAGTCAGCGTTCTTAAGGAGAATCTCCGGGTCATCGCTGTCAACCGGATATAGGCTGATACCCACACTGACACCTATGGAACATTCGTTGCCCTCTATGTAGAATGGTTTGGTAAGGGACTCAATAATTCTCCGTGCGATAATCGAAGCATCTTGTTCGTCGGCAATCTCCGCAAGAATGACTGTAAACTCGTCTCCCCCCATACGGGCCGGTACATCTGAGGCGCGTAAACAGCCCTTCAGTCGGTTTGCAACTTCTTGCAGCAACATGTCTCCCATGTCATGGCCGTGTGTATCATTAACCAATTTGAAGCAATCCAAATCTAAAAATAAGAGTCCAAGCACATGATTATGCCGTTTTGCCTGCGCCAGCAAACGGCTCAGGTGGTCAAAAAATGAGTTGCGACTATGAAGCCCTGTAAGGGAGTCATAAAGGGCTAAGTATTCAAGGCGTTCTTCTGCGAGCTTACGTTCAGTAATGTCCCTAAAAATGACTTGTTCTGCCTGCTTCCCTTTGTACTGGAATGGGACACCGGCCATCTCAACGTTGATTTCTGTACCGTCAACACGGATGAGCTTTTCTTCAGTCCATGGTAATATGGTTGCTTCTTTTTGCAAATCCTTCACCCTATTCGCAACCGTGTCGCTATGGTCAGGATGAATAAAATCGAGCAGTGATTGCCCCAATAGCTGTTCAGGTGTTGAAGCTCCGAGCAGGTTTTCACCCGCGGGGTTAACAAATACAAACTCTCCTTCAATGTGAATTGCGATACCGTCCGGCGAAAGCTCGACCAGGCGCCTGTAGCGCTCCTCGCTTTCTTTGACCACTTGAAGCATTTTTTGTTTTTCTTTAACAAGTTGGACTTTTTGGAGTACATTATCAATAACTATCGGAAGCAACTCAAGATAAGCCATCTCGACATCTTTTACTATATAATCTGCTGCGCCCAGCTTTATTGCCTGAACGGCAATCCTCTCATTGCCGTTGCCGGTGACCATAATCGTAGGGGTGAGCGCCTTCTGTGAAGACAATGTGCGAATTACATCAAGGCCGCCGCACACAGGCATTTCATAGTCCACAAGCACAATATCATATTCACCCTCATCAAACATGGCGAGCCCTTCTTCTCCATTGCGAGCCGTGTCAACAACATAGCCTTTTCTGTGCAAACTTTTCTGCAACAGGCGGGCAAGGCCTACATCGTCTTCCATATATAGTATCTGGATAGTTTTAGAATGGGACATGGCTATTCATCATCCGGAATTTTAATAATCGCCAAAAATAGTCCGAGCTGGCGGATTGCTTCGGAAAACTGTTCGTATTCTACCGGTTTGGTTACATAGACATTACATCCAAGTTCGTAACACTTTGAAATATCGTGAGGGTTATCAGTGGTTGTCAGCACGACCACGGGAATCCGTTTAGTACTTTCCTCTTCTTTAATACGTTTGAGGACATCATATCCATCGAGGACAGGAAGGTTCAGGTCGAGTAGTATCAAGAGTGGTTGAGGCTTTGTGTTGTTTGAGTAATCTCCATCCTTAAACAAGAAATCAATTGCCTTCTGACCGTTGTCGAGAATAATAATTTCGTTGCTAACACCTGCTCGGCGCAGATTTTTTTCTATTAAACGCGCATGTCCCGGATCGTCTTCCACCAAAAGAATTGTAACAAGTTCGTGTCCACACATAAGCTTCTCCCTGTTCATTCAAAGTTACTCCTCTATTCTTTCTTGTGATTACATCCTATTTTCTTCTGCTGCCATACCGGTTTCATCGTGTGAAAAAAACCGAACGTCATTCCCTATCTTCTTAGCATTGTACATGGCAAAGTCGGCTTTTCTGAGAAGCTCCTCTATATCGTCGCCATCAGAAGGATACAGAGCAATACCGATACTAACACCAACGCTGCATTCATGACCCCCTATATGATACGGGCTGGTAATAGACTCGACAATTCGTTGCGCAACAATCTCCGCATCCTGGGTGTTAGCAACTTCTGTGAGAATAACGGTAAATTCGTCACCACCCATTCGGGCCGGCACATCTGACTTACGCAGACAGTCTTGCAGCCTGTTAGTGACCCCTTTCAACAGGAGATCGCCTATATCATGGCCTAATGTGTCATTCACCTCTTTGAAATGGTCCAAATCTATGTATAACAGCGCGACTAAACGTTTGTACCGCTCCGCCTGTGCCAGACAGTGGCTGAAACGGTCAAAAAACGATCTGCGGTTAGGAAGGTCCGTGAGAGGATCATAAAGGGCCAAATATTCGAGGCGTTGTTCCGCCATCTTCCGTTCAGTGATGTCGCGAAAAATAAGTTGAACCGCTTGTTTCCCCTTATACTTAAAGGGAATCCCGGCCATCTCAACATTCATTTCCGTCCCATCAAAACGTACAAACTTCTCTTCAGTCCAACTCAATACATTGGCCTGCTCCTCCAGATCCTTTAACCTCATTATAACGATCTGCCGGTAATCGGGATGCACAAAATCGAGTATAGAATTTCCTAATAGTTGTTCGGTTCCTGAAGCTCCGAGGAGTCTTGCCCCTGCAGGATTTATAAATACAAAATTTCCTTCAACGTGAATGGAAATCCCATCCGGTGCAAGCTCGACCAACCTCCTGTAGCGTTCTTCGCTTTCCTTAACCACTTCAAGCATTTTTTGTTTTTCACTAATAAGTTGGTCTTTTTGGAGCACGTTATCAATAACTATCGGAAGCAACTCAAGATACCCTAAGTCGACATCCTTAACGATATAATCGGAGGCGCCCAATTTTATCGCTTCAACGGCAATCTTTTCATTGCCCTTGCCGGTAACCATAATTGTAGGGGGAAGTGACCTCTTTGTTTTTAACGAGCGGATAACCTCGAGGCCTCCGCACACAGGCATATCGTAATCCACCAGTAAAATGTCGTATTCACTCTCATCAAACATGGCGAGCCCTTCTTGCCCATTGGAGGCAATGTGAACAACATAGCCTTGTCTCTCGAGCTTCTTTTGCGAAAGGCGAGCAAGGCCTGGGTCATCTTCTACTAAGAGGATTGTAATAGTTTGCTGGTTATCCATAACCTTATCCTTTTTAGTTCTTTATTTTGTCCTTTCTCATGCCGCTTTCTGGTCCTCGGCTCTTAACTTGTGGGTGAGAGTAAAGCTAAAAGTAGTCCCCACATCAGGCTCCGATTCGCACCAGATGCGCCCACCGTGACGCCGGATTAAAGTCCTTACATACGCAAGTCCCATCCCTTCTCCCTGCACATCATCCTTACCGGCCCTGCGAAAGATTTCAAACACTTTGTGCATGTCTTTTTGCTCTATCCCCCGACCATTATCCCGGACATGAAAAATGGTTTCTTCATCCCCTTTTTCCGCGCTGATTTCTATTTTACCCGGACGCCCCGGATCAAGGTACTTTACCGCGTTGTCGAGGAGATTGCCCATGATTTGTTCCATTGCTGTTTTATCCACAACCACTTCAGGCAATGCACCTACCGTTATCTTCCCCTTGTGTTGCCCAACCTGGTGAGTCAAAGACTTAAGGATAGGCTGTACAAGTTCATCCATATTTATCGGCACAGGCGCGAGATCCCTTCGCCCTATACGAGACAATTTTAATATGGCATTAATAAGCCTGTCCATCCTATCGACCGAAGAGCCAATAAACCCTATTGCTTCCGGGACATCCTGGTCAAAAATGGTAGCAAACTGTGCTGTATCCTTTTCGTCAATGTGAGCAATGTATTTATCCAACAGGCCCTTACCCTCTTTCAGTGAGTAGGTTAGTTCCTCTGAAAACCCTTTTAGGTTGACTAACGGCGCCCTCAGGTCGTGTGAAACAATGTATGCAAACGACTTGACTTCCTCATTCATCTGCTCCAACTCCGCGGCATACTGTTGCAGCTTTTCCTCTGCCAGTTTACGTTCAGTGATGTCACTGGCCGTACAGACTACATAATTTATAGCGCCATCCTTATCTATAACCACCGAACCGCTAAACAGCATGGGAATCGTAGCGCCCAGTTTGGGCTTGTACTCTGTCTCACAGTTTGCTATTTTTCCATCATCAATCAGTTCCTTCAGTTTTGTTTCCTCAAGAAACATATCTTTTGACTCAGAAATAGATTCAACGGGACTACCAACAAGTTCTTCCTCTTTATATCCCAATAGCTCACATGTTGCCCTATTCACCGTCTTAATCTTTCCGTCCGAATCAACCACAATTAACGTGTCAATCATACTATCCATAATGTTATCTACATATTCTTTGGAAACAGTTGTCTGTTTCAGGTCTTCGGACATTTTCATAAAAGAAGCTGCCAATTGACCGATTTCATCCTTTGTCTTAACCTCGATTTTGGTATCAAGATCTCCCATACCAATTTTAATTGCAGCGTCTCTGAGTTTTGTGACTGGCTTAGATATGGATCTCGAAAAAAATATGCTTATTAGAACGGCGAATATTGTCACAATAACCGATGTAATTAATATGCCGTTCCTTAATTTAATTACGGGAGCAAAGGCTTGTTGTGTCTTATGTTCTACTAATAGAACCCAGTCTAACGTCTTAAAGTTCGAGTGAGTATGTGCGCATAATATCCCCCCATGTTTCTTATCTTTTCTTACAAATACACCCTGCTTACACCCCCCAGACTCTTCATGTTCTATATGTTCTATATTATCATGAACATCTTCTAAGATCTCAAATTCACCTGTAGAATAGATTAGTTTCCCTTCCTTGGTAATTAACTTATATGTCGTCTTTTGTTCCTCTTTGGCCCCTATTGGTTCAAAATCTTTTATTATGTAATTTACATCCTTTATGTTTAAGGCAACCTTCATTACACCAACAAAATTGCCATTATCGTCATCAATTCTTATTCCAAAACTAGTGACATAGCTGCCTGCGCTTTCATCATATTCAACGTCGCCTATATAGATTCTGTCACTTTTTGCTTTCTGCCACCATTGTTCATCATTTTGTTTATAATCAGTTGTTTTTCCTGATAGCGCGACATTAGCACCATATTTGTTTGTGATCATCACTTCACTAAAAACTCTGTACCCATACTTCTTTTTATAGTAGTCCAATTTCTCCTTTAATGATCTTGACAACTTGTTATCTGCTAACTCTACCATAAAGGGCGTTATTACTTCTTTGGGAGTGGAAGTCCATTCTTGATTCTTCTCTGTTATATAGGTTTCAATGTCATCCAATTTGTCAAATTGTTGATTTGATGCAACAACGGCATCCAGAACTATTAAATTTTTTGAATACGCATTAAATTCTTCGATTCTCCTGTAGATATTCTTATCTATTTCATCCATGATCTTGACGACTAAGAAAACAGAACTTTCTTCAATAGATTTTTGTAAAGCCTTTTGACTTGTGCTGACGGCAAAATATCCAACTACCCAAATCATAAAAGCAATCACCAGGAAACCCAACATCAATTTATATCTTATCTTCATAGTCGGTTAGACACACTTAGCTGAAATATAAACAAATTTTTCCGCGACCTAAGATCTTATCTTAAGGCATAATAAAAAATAGCGCGTTCAATTGTTGATTAAATCCTGATACCTTATATCGTCCAATTTAAGGGAATAGTGAGAATTTGCTTTTTTCTGGATGTATTTTATAAAAAAGAGAGGAATTAGGGAATTTAGGAGTTAGGGGATTCCACAAGGAGTATGTGAACATCCATAACATTTGTCCTGGTAGGGCCTGTTATGAGGAGTTCACCGGTCTTTTTGAAGCAGTTGTATGAATCGTTACATTTCAGATAGTCTTCCGGTTTTATCCCTTTTTTCACGGCATTTCGGTAGGTACGGCCATTAACTGTCGCGCCTGCGGCATCTGTGGGTCCGTCTGTGCCATCTGTGCCGGCAGAAAGAAAAACGGTTTTGACTAATCCCTGTATCTCAACGGCAACAGCAAGGGCAAGTTCTGTATTTCTTCCGCCCAGTCCTTTTCCTCTAACGGTCACTGTTGGCTCGCCCCCGCCAAGTATGCAGACAGGCGGTGAATATGGATAATTGGATGCGGCAATTTCTTGGGCTATCGCAGCATAAAATTTGGCAAGATCCTGAGCTTCGCCTTGCAAACGTGATGACAAAAGGAGGGTCTTAAATCCCCTTTTCTTTGCTTCAGCCTCTGCCGCTTCCAGAGCCCTCAGATTGCTCCCGATAATAAGATTGTCCACTTTGCGGAAGCAAGTGTTCCCCGGTTTAGGCGTCTCTTCTATTTTTTTCTTAAGACCTGATTGCAGGTGTTTGATAATATTTTTGGGGGCCTTATCTTTAAGATCATATTTTCCCAGAACATCCCATGCATCCTGGAAGGTAGAAGAATCAGCAACAAAAGGACCTGACCCTATAATGTCCAGGTTGTCTCCGATTACATCTGAAAGGATCAGGTTGATCACTGTTGCGGGATATGCCAATTTTGCCAGGCTCCCTCCTTTTGTCATGGAAATATGTTTACGCACACCATTAATCTCATGGATTGTAGCCCCGGACCGAAGTAAAAGGTTGGTCAGCTTCTGTTTTTCGGATAATGTAATAGATGAAATGGGAAGCGGTAAAAGTGCCGAACATCCTCCTGAGGTGAGACACACGACGAGGTCGTCACCCCGACACTCTTTTAGAAGTCCAACAATTGCTTTTGCTCCGTCGAGTCCGGCTTCATCGGGTACGGGATGTCCGGCCTCAACGGTCTTTATGTATCTGAGTCTCCCGGAATGACCATACTTGGTGATGACAATACCGCCATCAATTCTTTTCTTAAGAATCTCTTCACACGCACGAGCCATCGGCACCGCTGCCTTCCCGGCCCCAACCACAAAAATCCTTTTGAACTTACGCACGTCGTGTTTCCGTACGCCTCTGAGTGTAAGGATACTCCCTTTAAGGGAAAAATGGTTAAGAACAGCCTTGTAAGGGTCTACAGCAGAAAGGGCTGCCCGAAAGATCGTTTTGGCCGCAGATCGAAGGTTACGCATATTTCCTCCTGTAAAAAAGGCCGCTAATTGAGCGGCCTCTTTAGTTTGCTTTTATTTGGTGGAGCTGAGGGGGATCGAACCCCTGACCTCATGACTGCCAGTCATGCGCTCTCCCAGCTGAGCTACAGCCCCAATATTATGAGACCTATAACAAACAGGCAAAATGGTGTCAATATTTTTTAGAGGACCTACAAAATAAGCCTATTCATTGCCCATAACCTTATTTATGCATTCCGCCAACTCTTTCAACTGGAAGGGTTTTTGAATAAAGGCATTACAGCCGCGTTCCAATATGTCGGTAGCCTCACCATCAATACTGTAGCCACTCGAAAGGATAACCTTTATATCTGAATTGATCTCCCTCATCCGGTCATAGACCTCTCCCCCACCCATTTCCGGCATAACCATGTCCAGAATGACTACATCAATCTTGTCCTTGTTTTCCTTATAAATCTCTACGGCCTCTTTCCCATCTCCGGCCGTGAGCGCCTTGTACCCGATTGCTTTCAATAACCCTTGGCCTACCTCAAGAATTATCTCTTCATCATCCACTAACAGGATAGTGCCGGTCTTTTGGATAACTTGATCGGTGCGTTCGATATCTTTGACTATCTTCTTTGCCGATACAGGGAGATAAATCTTGAAGGTGGCGCCAACACCTTGCACGGAATCAACATCAAGATAGCCGCCATGTCCCTTTATAATACCGTAAGCCGAAGATAGGCCGAGCCCGCCCCCCGTAACCATCCCCTTAGTTGTAAAGAACGGGTCAAAAATACGCTCCACAGTCTTTTTATCCATGCCGGGCCCTGTGTCGCTGACCGTTATCAGGACATAGTTGCCCGGCTTCGGCTTAAACGCTGTACCCTTTATATTATCGTAAGTGGTATTTGTAGTTTTCAATATGAGGTTTCCACCATTCGGCATAGCCTCTGCCGCGTTTATATATAGATCAAACATGACCTGCTCAATCTGTCCCCTGTCCGCATCTATTACAGACAGATCTGCGCCAAGCTCGCAATGAATCTTGATTCCCTTTTTGGTCCTGCCAAATGTATTAGAGGTCTCTTCAAGTAATTGGTTCAGATTAATCGTCTCAACCTGGTACTTGCCCTTTCTGGCATATCCAAGAAGCTGGCTGGTCAAAACAGCCCCCTTTTTAACCAGGTTTTCAATAGTCGTAAGCCTTTCATAATGCGGATGCGTGGAATCAATGTCCAAAAGTGCCAGTGAAGCATTGCCCTGAATACCCATAAGGAGATTGTTAAAAGCATGGGCAACGCCGCCAGCGAGGATCCCCACCGCCTCCATCTTGTGGGCTTGGCGGAGTCGCTGTTCAATTTTGACATTTTCGGTGATGTCTCTTTCGAGATGAATTATTTGATATACCTCGCCCTTGTCATCTTTCATGGGATATATGGAGACTTGTATATATCTTCTGTTTCCCGACCGATCAAAATGGATGTGCTCTCCTTCCGAGGGGAGTCCTGTCTCCAGGGATTGATTAAGCGGGCACGGATGCTCCGGGGCCTTACAAGGAGACGGAGAATTATGAGTTATCTCATAACAGGCCTTCCCGATAGTCTTTTCGGGTGGGCCGTATTTATCAAAAAATGTCTTATTCCCGCCTACAATCTTTAATTGTCGGGGATCTATTACCATAAGAACTTCACTGATATTATTGACAATCCCCTCGTGGAACTTGCGGGATACGGTCGTTGATTCCAATTCGGATGTCATTATGTTAAAAGCGTCTGCCAATTGGCTCATTTCATCTCGTGAATCAATCTTAACCCGGTGCGACCAATCCCCGGCGGCGATTTTTCTTGTTCCTTCAGAGAGTTTTTCAATAGGGTCGGTTATAGATTTTACGACAAAAATCCCTCCCGCCGCACCAGTGCCGACAAATAACAGCACGGCAAAAATAAGCACAGTGCGGGTAGTCTTCTCAGCCTCACTGGCTTTGATCAACGACTCGGATAAGTGCCTACGGGCATTGGACACCTCCCTGTCAAGGAAGTCCGTCAGGCTGTCGGCTACTAAGTCCATCTCCTCCATCAACGACCCGCCTATATCACTACGATCGGAGGGTGGAAGTGCCAGAATCTCACGGCTTATTGTCGCTATCTTCTCAATACTCGGTGTGACAACGTCCGAAAGCCTCTTCAGATCCGACAAATAGCCAATTTTGTCTTCATGGCTCTTTGCATACGCAAAGAGTTTGGTTACCTTGGAATCGGTTGTTTCAAAAAGGGGGCTAAAGGCCATTTTTTCGTGCAGACGTCCATGTATAAGGTAGTCATGAGCAGGCATCAACAATCGTTGCGTCGCCACTCTCACATCCTGAACAGAATTCATCCATAGCTCGATCTCCGTGATATGGTGCGCATTCCTAATCATCACGGCCGTGCTTACAATTCCTGCTATGGCGCTTACTACCATAAGCGAGAGCAATGAGCCCAGTAATAAGACCAATTTAGGCTTAATTTCCATTAGTATTCCTTGGGAGGTTGGGTAGGGAATACATTTACAATAAGTGAAATATATTACATATATATTAAACTGGTATCCCTTTTGTGTCAACATATTTTGCCTTTTGCTTTTGTGTCTTGGAGGCTGTCCGAGAATTATGTCCGTAACGAAAAAACATGAGAACGAGACAAAATTCTCGGACAGCCTCCTTGGCCTTCTGTGTGGCTCTTCGACCCATCTCTTGACAAATTATAGATCAAGGCTTAAAAGGAATTAAACCGAAAAGGCAATCCAAGGTAACTCATAATGAACTTTGATTCTTTTTTTCATAACCCTCCTTCTGAACAGCAAAGCGCCTTTAAGGAATTTGAGGCGACAGAGCTCTACTGTCCCAACTGTAGACGGGCTGTACCGGTAAGACAGAGACTCCTTTTGATTCTTCCGGATGGCGACGAGTACGAATATTTGTGCGCCTTCTGCTCTACTTCAGTCGGCACCAAAATCGTCCGCAAGACCAAACCATTTCATATTATTACGGGGTAATTATGCTGCGTCTGATGCGAAAACACACAAAATCTACGTTTATAAAAATAGTCCTTGGAGCCATCGTAGTTGTTTTTATGTTCTGGGGTGTCGGGAGCTTTCGAGAGCAAAGAGCCAACCGCATCGCGGCAGTCAATGGGAACCCAATCACTTATGATGAATTTAGAAATACTTATAATGACCTTTTTGAACTGTATAGACGTCAATACGGAGACCGGTTGGACGACAACCTACTGAAAGTCCTTAAGCTCAAAAAGCAGGCGTTAGACCGTTTAATCTCCCAGCGTTTGATGGTACAGGAGGCCAAAAAGCTCGGCTTACGGGTCAGAAAAGAAGAATTAATAAGGGCCATACAAGACATCCCGGCCTTCAAAAAAGATGGCCGATTTGACCAACAGACCTATCTGCGCGCATTAAGTCATTATGGCACAGCCCCCCAGGCTTTTGAAGAGAGTGTACAAAAGGACATATTAATTACTAAGGTACAGCGTCTAATTTTAAATACTGTCAAGGTTTCTGATGCGGAGGCATTAGAGGCTTTTAAAGAAGAAAATGTAAAGGTAGATATCGACTTTGTCGCTTTCAGACCCGCATCCGTAGAAGATCCGAAGCTCACGCAAGAAGCCATCGAAGCCTATTTTTCGAAACATACGGACCAATATAAGACCCCGGAAAAAGTAAAAGCGCGTTATCTCTCTTTTCCGTTTAAGGAGTTTGAAAAGGACATAACCATAACTGAAAACGAAATACAAAATTACTACGAGCTAAACAAGGGAAAATTCTCAACCCCCGAGACAGTAAAAGCTCGACATATCCTTTTCAAGGTATCTGAAGACGCCTCACCTGAACAAGTGGGAGCAATAAAGAAAAAGGCTCTGAAAGTCTTAAAAGAGATAAGGGAGGGGGGAGATTTTGCCGCACTGGCTCGAAAGTACTCTGAAGGACCGACTAAAGACCGGGGAGGTGATCTTGGGACCTTTCCCCGTGGAAGTATGGTAAAGCCGTTTGAAGATGTTGTTTTTTCCCTTGCACCGGGCCGGATCAGCGATCCTGTCAGAACCAGGTTCGGTTGGCATATCATGAAGGTCGAAAAGGTAAATGCCCCCACACAAACGCCCTTAGATAAGGTACAAGAAGAGATCCGAAAGTCCTTGGTGAATGATGGAGCTAAGATAACCGCCTTTGAAAAAGCGAACAAGATATACGAAGAGTGTGCAGCGGCCTGTGCCATGGTCGATGTTGCCACTGACTATAAGTTACAACTTGAACCTACTGTTTTCTTCGCTGAAAATGAACAGATACCCGGTATTAAAACCCAAGACCGTACCAATTTTGCACGTACTGCCTTCGCCCTTCAAGGGGATGACGTGTCAGCTTTATTGGAACTCTCAGATGGGTATTACATACTCCAACTTATAGATAAAAAGAACGCGCAAGTACCCGAGCTGAAAGACGTTGACAAGAGGGTACGCCAAGATCTTCTGCGAGAAGAAAAAAAGAAGGCGGCCCGCGAAGCTGCAGAACAGTTTTTGGCGGCATTAAAAAATGGCGATGACTTTTACAAGTCAGCTAAAAAGAAGGCCCTTGACGTGGCAAGCACCGGCCCTTTTAAACGGGGCGCTCAGATTCCCGAGATCGGTTATGCGCCATCTGTTTCAGAAACAGCTTTTTTGCTTTCAGGTGAAAAACCTTTTCCAGAGGACGTGCTTGAAGCAAAAGGGGAATATCTTGTTATCCACTTTAAGAAAAAAGAAGAGGCAAAAAAGGATGCCTTCAGCTCTGAAAAAGCGACCATCAAGGCTCGTATTCTTAACCAAAAACGTCAAGAAACCTTCGGCCGGTGGTTGGCTGTTCTAAAGAAGAAAGGAGAAATTATATATTATCAAGAAGACTTCCTCGACTCCTAATACCTACCTCTCCGTGAAGCCCTCAATTACGATGATTTCGTAAAAAGTCGCCAAGCACCGCTTTTCGTCATTCCCGCGAAGGCGGGAATCCAGTAATATCAGCTTGCTCTGGACTCCCGCCTGCGCGGGAGTGACAGGAAGTCGGACTTTTTATCAATTCGTCAATTATGGAGACGTCTGCGGAGGAGCCGCTTGAGGCGCGCGGGGGGCTACCTTAGCATTGGAGGCCTGGCCTTGGTTTCTTTTCTGGGCCATAAGTTCATCTATTCTCCGGCCTATCATTGAGAGGTGTTTCCCAAAAGCGCTGGCTCGTTGATAGCGCTTGCTGACATCCTTTTCAAGCGCTTTATCTATAATGGCGATACAAGCCCTTGGGAGCTTAGGCTTATGTTGTCGGGGCGGCACATGCGGTGTTTTACTGATATTATGCATTATTGCCGCGATACTTGCTCCTTTAAAGGGGAGTTCACCAGTAAGCAACTGATAAAAAAGAATGCCAAGCGAAAAAATATCAGACCGTCCATCCACCTTTTTACCTTCCACTTGTTCCGGCGACATGTAGTTGGGCGTACCAAGAATCACTCCGGTCTGAGTTCTGGATGATGTGGTCATCCGTGCTATCCCAAAATCGGTGACTTTGATTGTGTCGTCTTTTAATAGCATTATATTGGCGGGTTTTATATCCCGATGAATTACATTATGCTTATGAGCATAGTCTAAGGCATTGCAAACCATAACCATATACTTAATAACCTTTCGCAGAGGGAAAAGATTCGGTTTTTTAGCATATTTTACCAAGCTTTCTCCCTCAAGACATTCCATGGCTATATATGAAACGTCATCTTCCTCTCCAACATCGTAAATAGTGACAATGTTGGGATGTGAAAGTCCTCCGGCCGCTTCCGCCTCACGGTAAAAACGTTGTCTTACCTCTTCACTATCAGAGGAATCCTCTTCATCTGCCTCAAGACGTACTGTTTTAATGGCTACTATACGATTAATCTTAGGATCCTGCCCCTTATAGACCAACCCCATGGCTCCCATGCCCAATTCATCTGTGATCTCATAGCGCCCCAATGTAGACATATCTGGTTTGCCGTCAAGTATCAGCGTATCTGAAGAATAATCATTGCTACTATCTTGGAGATCCTGAGATGTTAGACCTGATTCAAGAAGACTGATCTTTAGGGCAATACCTTCATATTGATCGTCATGCTTCTGGATGTATCTGTATACCTCCAGCGCTTTATCAAGCATCTCCTGTTTTTCATAATCGCCGGCAAGATCGTATAAAAGGGGTTTCATCTTATCGTCGAAGGGGCACTGACGAAATTTTTCAAATGCCAAATCAAACAACCCCTTTCCTTGATATGCAATGCCGACAAGCCGGTTTGCCTCAACATCTTCTCGGGTCAGCTTTTTGGGGGAGCCTCCCTTAGAAATAAAGCGTCGAACGAACAATATGACAGTACAGACCAGAGCCAACCCAAGGGCTGGATATGCCATGTTCATCCAGCCGTATTGGCGCGTAAAAATAGACATACCTATCCCTGTGAGCATAACACCCAGGGCCATCCCCCAAATGGCACTCAGCCACATCTTCGATTTTTGTGCAATCTTTTTCATATCCTAAGTCCTATATCTATTTGTAATTCCAACCAAGCAAAGAATGCAGCCTCAGCCTGTATCCCTTGTTTGACACAACAACTCGCTAGTCTTTGTAAGCCGTTTAATCAAAGTAGTTACAAAAACTTTATAGAAACGAAGTTGGGTGTTAGAAGAGGCTTGATCCATGAGTGAAGCATTTATCTTCATAAGCATAACGTCACTGAGCGCTACTATGCTTGCAGTCCGTTCTGTCTTGCCGAGATAAGCCATTTCTCCAAAACAGTCTCCTGCTTCCAACACTGCCAGAGGTTTCCCCTGCTTTTTAGCCATCACACTGCCGGAAACAATGATATAAAAGGAGTCATCTATTCCACCCTCGGTGATAATATGTTTGTCGACACCATACTTAGTCCAGATGCTCGCCTTGATTACCTCCTCTAATTCAGGGGCGGTAAAGTCTCTAAAAAACTTGATCTGTTTAAGGGCATTAAATTTTTCCTGTTGACCGATCTCTTTGTCCGATAGTTTTAAGTGGCTAAACGCCACACTTAGTTTAGAGGCGAATTCGATTCCTGACTGGTAACGTTTTTCCGGCTCCTTCTCCAAAACTCGCTTGATGATTGCCTCGAGGGATTTGGGGATTCCACTTCTTTGACTGCTCAACGGAACAGGCTCTTCATTAATAATCTTGTAAATTACAGCGTGCGCGCTCTCTCCAGGAAAAGGGCTGGCACCTGCAAGGAGTTCATACATCACCACTCCCAAAGAAAAGATATCAGTTTGTGGGGTTAATGTATCTTCACGAAGTTGCTCGGGAGACATATAGCGGACAGAACCGATCAGGCCGACCGGCTGTGTGGAATCAGAGGCCTCAACCATGGCGATGCTGAAATCAGTAATCTTGACTTCTCCCTTTTTTGAAATCATAATGTTGCTATGTTTTATATCTCTGTGAATGACACCTTGTCGGTGGGCATAGTCAAGGGCCTTAGCA
>JAFDAE010000131.1 GCA_019314005.1 Deltaproteobacteria bacterium
GAAGCCATCACTAAACTTCCATTTGAAAGCCTTTTGATCTGGGTTTCCTATAAAATGAGAGGATATTCTCATGATACTATTCAACAGATTAGTAGAGAGGTCCCCAGACCCCGCTGAAGGGTACAATAGTGCCTTTAAACTGATTTAAGGTGCCACGATAGGGGAACACCAACAGTTTATTATTATGTTTCGAGTGCGGCTTAGTAACTCTTTAATAAATGACGATAACCCATGAGAATTAAAGCAAATATTGACAATCCCAGCTCATCGTAAAAATAATTTGTTATTTCAATAGGATAGAACTACTCACAGCATAATTGGAGGAATCAATACAATGAATTCGAATCAAACAGAAACCACCTTTTTAATTGCCGACTTGGCTGGATTTACAGCCTTAACCGAAGCACACGGTGATATGTCTGCCGCAAGCATAGTGTCGCGATATATGGAGATTGTTAACGATACACTGCATCCAGGTAGCCGTCTTGTAGAAAGAACTGGTGATGAGGTTTTGATAGCCAGTAACAACGTTCAAAGTGTTGTTGAAACGGCTATACTCCTTCGGAGAACTATCGAAAGTGAATCGCATTTTCCATGCGTTCATGCGGGAATACACGCAGGCAGTGCATTGGAAAAAGATGGCCATTATTTCGGTAGAGCGCTCAACCTCACCTCAAGGATAGCAGCACACGCGAGGGGAGGAGAAATATTGTGTACAGAGAAAATTGTTGCGTCAGTAAAACCATCAAACAATTTCAAGTATCAATCGTTAGGCAAAATCAAATTTAAAAATATTTCAGATCCTGTTTCTTTATTTGAAATCATAGTTGAGGGACATACAGGAGAATGTACTGCAGTTGATCCTGTATGTCATATGCATGTACAATCGGAGAAAGCTACCGCTAATATTTTGTTTGAGGATAAAATGTATTACTTTTGCAGCATCGAATGCGCTAAATTGTTTACGAGCGATCCACATCACTATGTGAAAAAGGAAAACAGTGTTTAAAAAAAAAACAACTCAAATATATCCTTTGGATATGTGCAACATCTTTCCAAACATTACCATTAGGTTATATTATAATTACAGCATTGACAGCCACTTTGTGGCAAGGTAATTTATTATATTATGAGAAGGAATTATTATCAAAGCCAAGATAGGGCAGTTAAAATACTATTTGTCTGCCTGGCTTTATTATTAAGCGGTGTCTTTTTTGCCTCTGAATCAATAGCTTCTGAGGATTGCGCACAATATTCGCATTCGGTAATAAGAACCTTTTACGGGAGCTCGATATTATGTAATGCCTGTTGCAACACAGAACATTCCAAAAAAAATTGCCGTAGTCAATGCTCACTTCCCATTGAGTTGCCAAAAGTAGCTGTGGTGTCAAATGGGGGTATACAGTCGGACTCATCTCCCTTTATTGCCGATCCTATTAAAATTCATGACCCTATAAATAATTCCGGACGCAATACACACATCATATCCAAAGAAAAAACATTCAAATTCCCGCCTATTTTCCTACAAAACGAATCCTTTCTGATTTGAATCATTTTATGCGTTTTACCTGCAAGGTTAACCAGCGTGGCACACAGCTAAAGTGTTAGGTAACAACACGGTTACATCTGGCACGCATACAAATGTATTCAAATAAGGAAATTCACGAATTTTTTCCGTGGTCTTCAGGTTGGTTCTGTTTTAACCAATCAAAGAAAGGATTTCAAAATGAACAATTCTCTAAGAAATATAATTATAGCCATCGTTTCAGTAACTTTTATCATAATCAGCATCAATGCTTTTGCCCACAGCGGTATGGGTTGGGGGCGTCATGGTTCCGGTTGGCACCATCAGGATGGAAATTACCCCGGCAATTCAGATCGAATGACTCAAGAAGAATATGAACAGTTTGAGCAAAAGAGAGAATCATTCTTCAGCGAAACACAAAGTATCAGGAACCAACTAAATGAGAAAGGTCGTGAACTGGAGAACGAATTGGCAAAAGCTGAACCGGATGCAGCAAAAGCATCTCAAATACAGAAAGAAATATCTGAGCTACAATCACAGTTCGATCAAAAACGCATTGAGCATATGGTAGAAATGAGGAAAATAAACCCGAATGCAGGACGTGGCTACATGTATGGGAACCGTATGAAGGGAGAAAGGTCTTATAGAGGTGGTTATTGCTGGAGGTAATTTTTTAAAGAATCAAACCGATCAGGACGGCTATTTTAGCCGTCCTGCGACCTTTTCCAACATCGTTGGAATCAATCAAACTAAAAAGAGGGATTCCCGCATGGAACCATTAAATAAAAATAAACTTGCAGCTATCGATCCGGTTTGTGGAGAGCAAATTGAACCAGATGCCAAATCAAAATTATTTATGTCGGTACGTGGACATTCGTATTATTTTTGCACGGAAAAATGTCGCACTAAATTTAAACAAGATCCGGTAAAGTATACGGATGCTTTAAATATTATTAAAAATCGGAAAACTTGGTGGGATCGATATCTGAATATAGATTAAAAGGCCACTAATAAAAATCCTTCGAAATGTTGTCCATAGTATCGTCTAAGCAGGGTGTGGACCAACCTGTAACGTATACAAAAATGGCCATTATAAAAACAGGCCTGTTTAAGGATATCGCACGTATGAGTAATGACAAACAGAATAAACACCTGCTGGACCTCATTTGGGACCTGTTTGCATCGGTGAAGCTCACTGTGGTGGTGCTTATACTTTTAGCCGCCACCTCGGTGGTCGGGACACTGATTCCTCAGAATGCTGATCCAGTTGCTTATGTGCGGGCATATGGCCAATTTGTGTATCGCCTGCTTGAAGTTATAGACATTTTCGACATGTACCATTCCTGGTGGTTCCAAACACTTATTGGAATTTTGACTGTTAATATTACTGTCTGCACGATAAAACGCTGGCCAGTGATATGGAAGATTGTATCTTTAAAAAAAATACAATTCGGCTCGATAAAAAATAAAAAGTCTCTTGTCGAATTTTCGGACTCTCGCAACCCTCAAGAATTAAATCCCTTGTACCAAGCCTATATTGAAAAAAAATATTCGAATTTTAAACTCGAATCAGAAAACAATGGATTTCGGATGGTTGCTGATAAAGGCCGTTGGACAAGGCTTGGCGTTCCTATAGTTCATTTTAGCATCGTCGTTATACTGGTTGGAGCGTTGATCGGATCTTTTTTTGGATTTGATGGGTTCATAAATATATCCGAAGGTGAAAGCACTGATTATATTCGTTTGCGAAACAGCAACGATACCCTGTCCCTTGGGTTCGAGGTTCGTTGCGATGATTTCGACGTCAGCTTTTACGACTCCGGCGCACCCAAGGAATTTCGGTCCAGCCTTGTAATCCTGGAAAACGGTCAGAAAGTCACTGAAAAAGACATTATTGTAAATGATCCTCTGCGATACAAGGGAATCAATTTTTTTCAATCCAGTTATGGCGCGATGCCACCTAAGAATTTTCAAATAAGCTTTTCATCCACAAATTCAAACCAGAGTGCCCTTCACGAATTATCCATCGGTGATTCGGTAGAACTGCCAGACGGTGAAGGTCAATTCGCCGTCCGGGAATATGTTCAGGATTATCTTTTCCGTGGCAACAGGGTGGGTGGTGCAATCTTAGGTGTTTTGGATAAATCCGGTAAAGAACCTATTGAGATTGCACTTCCGCTGCGTTTTCCAACCTTTGACAAAATGCGCAAAGGAGATTGGATAATTTCAGTTGAGGGATATGACAACGCCTATTACACAGGCTTGCAAGTAACAAGTGACCCTGGAGTCCTTTTTGTTTATGCCGGATTTACCCTGCTGTTACTCGGCTGCTGTGTTGCGTTTTTCATGTCACATCAGAAGATTGTGGTGGACGTAAAGTCAAGTTCCAACAGCAGCCGTATCAGGGTTTTTGGCTCCACAAATCGCAACCGCCTCGGGTTTGAAAATGCGGCTCGTAAATTAGGAGAGCAACTTGGCAAACTATAGATAGTCAGCCTTAAAATGGGATTGAATGTCAACAAATAAAATATTGGGATTAAGCAATGAATAGCTCTTTAATACTTTCTGTTACAACGTTTGTTTATGGCCTTGCTGCCTTCCTTTACCTTGCTGCCTGGATATTCCACAAAAAACAGATCAACAACTGGGCATCCTGGGCTGTTGTCGTCGGCATCGCTGGAAATACTGCTGGATTCGTGTTGAGATGGGTTGAATCCTATCAATTGGGGATCGGTCGCATACCGTTGTCGAACCTGTATGAGTCTTTGATATTCTTTTCTTTAATGATCGCACTAATTTATTTTGTAATCGAAGGTAAGTACGGCCACAGGGTAATCGGTGCCTTCGCTATGCCTCTGGCGTTTTTATCAATGGCCTACGCCTCCTTGTCCCCCAATATAAGCGATAGTATCCAACCGCTGTTACCAGCACTGAAGAGCAATTGGCTGACTGTCCATGTTGTTACCTGTTTTATAGGGTATGCAGCCTTTGCCATAGCTTTTGGCCTCGCCCTAATGTATCTGGTCAAAAAAGAAGATGCTGATCATGATAATACAATATTATCGAGGGTTCCCCATAGAAGGATTCTGGATGAACTCAATCATCAAATGGTTTTGTTCGGTTTTCTGTTTTTATCAGCCGGAATCATATCCGGTGCAGTATGGGCGAATTCGGCATGGGGACGTTACTGGGGTTGGGACCCCAAAGAGACGTGGTCCTTGATCACCTGGATCGTTTACGCAACGTTGCTGCATGTCCGGTTTATGAAGGGATGGCGCGGTAAACGTATTGCCGTTTTTTCCATGGTTGGTTTTGCAGCAGTAATGATAACATATTTTGGCGTGAATTACCTGCCAGGGCTGCACAGTTACGGCTCAGGATGGTAACGCTGCGAAGTCTGCAAAGATATTCTAAACACATAAATAAGATTGAGAGCATAAATAAATGCAAGAAGACAACCAAAAAGACCGAAAATTAAACCTTCAGCCGTTAATGCTGGTTGTGCTGATTATTATCGGAGGCGGAATCATCTTTCTCCTTCAAACCAAAGAATCTTCTTTCAACCTATCTGGAAAATCACGGCTTGGAAAAGGTGCAGCTGCGCCGGATTTCTCCCTGCCCGATCTTGACGGAAAAACTGTCACCCTTGCCGATTACAAAGGGAAAGTGGTTTTTCTCAACATCTGGGCCACATGGTGTTCTCCATGTGTGCAGGAGATGCCGTCCATGGAAAAGCTTTACCAGAAGCTGAAGGATGAGGGATTAGTAATCCTGGCGGTCAGTATCGACGCATCAGGCGGGGAAGCTGTAATTCCTTTTATGAAAAAATACGAACTTAGTTTCCCTGCGCTATTGGACACCAAGGGCAGCATAAAGAGTCTCTATCAGACGACCGGTGTACCAGAAAGTTTTATAATTGATAAGGACGGAATTATTGCAGAAAAAATAATTGGACCAAGGGAATGGGCTTCCCCTGATGCTATTCGTCTCATTAGAAATCTGATCCAAAGCCAATAAACAGCCATAAAGCTGTACCATTTCTTGTACGGTTCAAAGGTTGATTGTTTATTTTAGGAAAATGACTCACATGAAAAATGTTAATAGAGAACCCAATTTAAACTGGGCGATCATATTTATATGCTGGATTATTGCCAGTGTCTCAACACTGGGGAGTTTGTTCTTCAGTGAGATTATGGAATTACCTCCCTGTGCATTGTGCTGGTATCAAAGGGTGTTCATGTTTCCCCTGGTTCTAATTTTATTAGTCGGGCTTTTCCCTATTGATAGAAACGCTATCAAATATGCTTTGCCAATTGCTATAGCAGGCTGGGGTACCGCCTTTTACCATTTTCTGTTGTACTCCGGCTTTATTCCGGAAAGCATACAACCTTGCAGCCAGGGTGTTTCATGCTCGGAAACCTATCTGGACCTGTTTGGGTTTTTGACAATTCCATTGCTTTCACTGATATCATTCTCGACTATAATCGTATTGCTGATATTTTTGAAGAGGAGGCTTTCTAAATGAAAAAGCAATTAATTGTATTAATCTCGATTGTTTTTCTAATTCTTTTGTTTGTACTCGGAACCAATATTTACAAAAATAACCAGGCAAAAAAATATGGGTTTATGGCTCAGGAGAATGCTTCAACATTTGTTAGAGAGCACTCACAGATACTTGGTAAAGTAAAATTGGTTATTCGGTATGCTCCATTTCATAAAGGCTCGAAAAACCTTGTTAGGATTCTCGAAGCAGCGAAGGAACAAGGTAAATATTGGGAAACACTAGAAATAATGTATGAGACCCAAAAGTTTTGGGCGAGCCATAAAAATCCCAGACCGGATTTAATTTGGAAATATCTACCCAAGGCGGGGCTTGATTTAGAAAAACTCAAAAAGGATATGAACAATCCAAAAATCGCTGAAATCATCGCCCAGGACCTTGATGATGCTAAAACATTAAATGTTAGAAAAACACCCAGCTTTTTTGTTAATGGAAAACCTCTATTAAAATTTGGTTCAAAAGAATTAAATAAATTGGTCGAAAACGAAATTAAGAAAAATTATTAATTATGGAAACTGAAATTTCAATAATTGTTGCCTTTAGCGCTGGACTTTTATCTTTTTTATCTCCTTGTGTGTTACCATTAGTCCCAGGGTACATAGCCTTCGTATCTGGTATTCAAATTGACCAAATGACCAAGAACAAATTGGCTTCCAAAGAGATGAAAACCGCTATGATAAACTCTATCATGTTTGTAATTGGTTTTTCAGTCGTTTTTGTTGCTATGGGAGCATCGGCCACCCTGTTAGGCAAATTTCTGACTCAATCGATGCCCTTGCTAATAAATATTGCCGGGATAATTATCATAATCTTTGGTCTTCAACAGATAGGGATCTTTAGATTGGGTCTAATGATGACCACAAAACAAATTGAATTGCCTGCAGATAGGTTAGGGATATTTAAAGCGCCATTGCTTGGAGCAGCATTTGCTTTCGGTTGGACTCCGTGCATTGGCCCAATTCTAGCGGCGATACTAACATATGCAGCTACTATGGATACCGTAGGCAAGGGAGTGATATTGTTAATGGTTTATTCAGCTGGGTTAGGAATACCTTTTCTGTTAACCACAGTGGCGATGAATGCTTTTTTTAAACTGTTTTCAAAAATTAGAAAGCATATGAATATAATAGGTAAAATAAGCGGTGTGATATTAGTAATATTAGGAATTCTAATGATATCAGGAAAACTAACTTTAATAACTGCAAAACTAGGATTTTTAAATTGGTTGTCTTTGTAAAACTAATCATCATAACAATACCCATATAATAAGGCTATGTTTCAAATAAAACCTTTAAAAGGAACACTTTTTAAGGAGAAATGAAATGATCCACATTGATAATCTTAGTAAAAAATACAATAACAATAATGCTGTAGATAAAATAAGCTTTGATGTTAATAAAGGAGAGGTCTTAGGGTTACTGGGGCCAAATGGGGCAGGCAAAACCACTACCCTGAGGATGCTAACTTGTTTTTTGAAACCATCATCCGGAAATATTCAAATCAAAGATTTAACCATTGGAAACGATGACCTTTCTATAAAAAAACTTATTGGATACCTACCTGAATCAGCTCCCCTTTACAAAGACATGCTCGTGTATGACTATCTAAACTATATTGCTAGTGTAAGAGGCCTTGAACCTAAGTCCAAGCTATCACGCATTAAAGAACTTACCTATCTTTGTGGCCTTGAGGGTGTGATGCATAAATCAATTGATGAGTTATCAAAAGGGTATAAGCAAAGGGTCGGCTTGGCACACGCTATGATGAGTGATCCTGAAATATTAGTGTTAGATGAACCGACATCTGGTTTAGATCCAAACCAGATTGTTGAAATACGAGAGATTATCAGAAAGATTGGAAAACAAAAAACCATTATACTTTCAACACATATACTAAGTGAAGCCGAGGCGACCTGTGATAGGATTGTAATCATCAACCAAGGGAAAATAGTTGCTGATGGCAGTACAGAGAGCCTCAAACAGAAAGGTGAACAAGATGCAGTTTTAAATATCTCATTAGAAAATGCTGAAAAAGAAGAAGTGGCAAAAACTCTTGGAAATGTTGAGGGAGTGAAAAATGTTAGCATAAATGTAAAATCAAATGCCCTTCTCCAGGTTAAGCTAACGTGTGATGCCAAAAGTGTGACAAGGAGTAACGTTTATTATGAAATTAAAAACACAGATTGGATGTTGATTGAGCTATACCCGGAAAAACAATCTCTTGAGACAATATTTAGAAACCTTACGCGGGAGAAATAGGATGAAACAAGCATTGTATATATTTAAAAAAGAATTTAACGGATACTTTATATCGCCGATTGCATATATCGTAATAGCAATATTCCTGATAATTACAGGGTGGTTCTTTTTCTCAACATTCTTCCTTTATAATCAGGTGACCCTTAGAAATTTTTATAGTTTATTACCATTAATATTTTCCTTCATAATACCAGCTGTAACAATGCGTTTGTTTTCTGAGGAACTAAATATTGGTTCTTATGAACTATTAATGACAATGCCTGTCACATTCCAAGATATCATTCAAGGTAAATTCATGGCTTGTATCGCATTTGTTATTGCAATGCTAATACCAACATTGGCGTATCCTATTCTATTATCTATGATGGGAGATCTTGACTGGGGACCGGTTGTCGGCGGGTACCTAGGTGCAATACTTCTTGGCGGTGCTTTTGCAGCAATTGGGCTATTTGCTTCATCCTTGACCCGAAATCAGATAATTTCATTCATTGTAGCTACTGCAATTTGTTTCAGCCTTACATTGATAGATAGAATGTTATTTTTCCTCCCAAAATCATTGCTTGGAATATTTTCATATTTGGGTGCAGGGTATCACTTTCAGAACTTTTCAAAAGGAATAATCGATACTCGTGACGTGATTTATTTTTTAAGCGTTATGTTTATAAGCCTTTACGGTGCAAAACTTTCCATGCAGCAGAAATATTAAGGAGAATATATGAAGGCAGCATATCTTAGAAACCGCTATTTGAAATTCATCACCTACTTAGCTGTCGTGATTATGATCAACATGGCAGGTGTAACACTTTATTATCGGTTGGATCTTACAGAAAATAGAATCTATTCCATCTCTAAAACTAGCCAGGAGGTAGTATCAACGCTATCGGAACCTTTGACAATCAATGTGTTTTTCAGCAAGAACCTACCTGCTCCTCACAATAATACGGAACGCTATTTACGTGATTTGCTGTAATATAGAATCTATTGATGGTAGCCCTGGCGCGACAAATAATCAAGAACTGGCACGAAACTACGGAATATTTCCAGTTCAAATACAAGCCGTGGAAAAAGATGAAGTCAAGTTCCAAAAAGCCTATATGGGATTAGCTTTGGTACATGGGGATCTTATCGAACGCATACCAACGATAACAGGTACGGATGGACTGGAATATAATCTGACAACGGCGATACAAAAATTGAATAACAAGGTAAGTGCCTTGCTAAACCTTGAGAACAAAATAAAGATTAGTCTTATATTATCTTCATCGCTTAAGCAGATTGCACCTCTTATGAAAATTGAAAATCTTGATAAAATACCTCAGCAGGTGGAAGAAGCTGTCTCTAAATTGAATGATAAAGCCTATGGAAAATTAGAATATTCATTCATTGATCCTTCCATTGATTCAACCAAATCTGACGAATTAAAAAAATATGATATCATGTCACTGCAGTGGCCTGCAATGCCTCAAAACAATATACTGGCGGGTTCGGGGTCTATAGGCCTCTTAATGATGTACGAAGAATCCGTTGTAACCATTCCGCTGATGAAGGTTCAGCGAATACCGATAATTGGTACGCAATATCAGTTGACTGATATGGCACGAATTGAAGACGCAATTGAAGGCCATCTAGAATCCCTGATTGATATTAACGAAGATATTGGTGTTTTGGCTGATTTTGGAAGTGTTGCGGTATCTGCCTCTCCACCACCAAACATGGGATTGCAGCAAATTCCTGATGCCGCATCAAATCTGCATTCTCTTATCTCCCAAAATTATACTGTTAAAAATATCAAACTAAAAGAGGATACGATTCCAGATAGTTTAAATTGTTTTATCATTCCGGGACCTAAAGAACCAATGACGGATTATGATCTATTTCAAATAGACCAGTTTCTAATGAAGGGCAATAGCCTTGCCATATTTATAGACATGTATAATGAGGTATTCCCAGGAAACCAGCAGGGTATGCAGATGATGGGGCAACAGGGCCCTAATACTTTGCTCCAATGATTAAAAAACAGAACATAAATAATGATCCTGATTTTATGAGAACCATAAAAGGATTAGTCGCTGTCAAGACATCACCTTTATCACTGGTAGATGAACGTCTAGTTGCTGATGGCATAAACGCAACACGTCTATTGTCAACATCTGATAAATCATGGGAAATGAAGGGTCGCATCAATCTAAACCCGATGTTTATACAGCCACCAGAATCACCGGATGAAATGCAAAGCTATCCAATCGCATACCTTTTGGAAGGTAAGTTTACAAGTTACTTTAGTGGGAAATCAATCCCTGAAAAACAGATCGAGAAAGAGGCCGAAAACGATAAACAGAGTGATAGTGAAAATACGGCAAACAATCCTGAGAAGGAAAGCGACTCAGAAAAGATTGACACATCGAAAATTGAAAGTGACCATGAAATTATAGAAAAGGGCGAACCAGGTAAAATATTCGTGATTGCCTCTTCGGAGATGATAAAAGATAATATCTTAGATAAAGATGGTAGAAGTCCTAACGATATGCTCATATTGAATCTTCTAGATTATCTAAATAACCGTGAAGGCATAGCAATTATGCGAAGCAAGGAACAAAGATTCAATCCTTTAGATGAAGTTAGTGCAGGAGTCCGAACGTTTGTAAAATCGTTCAACATCATAGGATTACCTATTCTAATAGTCATACTAGGCTTGTTAGTCTTGTTTCGGCGGCATGCGAGAAAAAGGCAGATTAAAATGATGTTTCAATAGCGATAAATTGAGGGCAATATTGATTCAATAGATAAATTTCTAATAGAATAGATACTGCGCATATGAACAGAAAAGGATGAGTTTAATGACAATGAAAAAAGAATACATCATACTTATAATAGTCATTGCAGCCCTTGCCATGTACTTGGTAGCTCGAAAGCCTGATAGAAATAATTATGAACTGCCTCAACTGGGATTGATCGCGGAAAATGATATTACTAAGATAGAACTTTCATCATCACATGATAAAATATTATTCAAAAAGGAAGGAACTGATTGGAAAATATCGCCTGAAAAATACTTGGCAGATTCAAAGAAAGTAAAGGATATGATATCTGCAATAGCCAAACTGAAACTTAGTGACCTCATTTCCGAATCGAAGAATTATAAGCGCTATGACCTCGATCAAACAAAAGGTATTGAGGTGAAATGCTGGGTGAAGGGGAAGGTTCAACGACAAATTATTCTTGGGAAATCAGCACAAACATTTAACCATACTTTTGTCAAACTGGTAGATAATGATGCGATCTATAGTGCTATTGGAGATATTAGAAAATATTTTGATAATGAAAAGGATGAATATCGGGATAAATTAGTTCTCTCCTTCGATCAAAAAACAATTCATGAAATTGAGATTAAGACCGAAGAAAACGCCGATAAATATACAAAGACCGCTAATGATATAGTGACCGAAAGTGACAAAAAGAGTGGTTCAAATACCGAAACTATGACAGCTGGGGCAAGATGGGTTAATTCGAAAGGGATTGAAGCAGATAATGATCAAATATCCAGTATTTTATCAAGCTTGTCTTCTCTGAAATGCGAGAAATATTTAAAGGATAAAACAGATAAAGATCTTTTAAATCAAATTTATAAAATAGAACTCAAGGGTGCAAGCACC
>JAFDAE010000547.1 GCA_019314005.1 Deltaproteobacteria bacterium
CAATCTCAGGTTTGTTCGTTATTCACTATCCGCACCTGATACCTTGTTTACTGTAACGTAAGCTTACAAGGAAACATCCGGATCTCCCCATTTCCCGAGCTACCCTTATGAACACATGCTCTGGTCTCAGACCCCGGTGGTGTCCTGCACACTCGCCATGTCGCGTACAGGGCTGCTGCCTTCCGCGGCATCCATAGCGTCGGCTTTCTGCCAAAGTTCGGCATTATCCTTTGTCCACGACTATACATTTTTCGGGGCTCCATACAGAGCCTGCATCCTTGATTCCGTCCGGCTTCGGACTCCCGTTACCGGTCTTGCCCTCGGACTTCACTGCTGACCTGCTGACTAAGCTTTAGTCAGATGGGATTTTCTTAACCTCAATGCCACGGCAAGCCCTGCAAAGAGAAAGGTGAAATACGTCTTCACCCGATCACCCACTGGGTAACAACATCGAATTTCAACGATACAAAAGTAAACTTATATATCAAATCCCAACGATTCGGTCTTCATTGGGCACGAGTATGCGATTGTTGGGCACTGAAAGCAAATTTTCTTTTAAGTTTATTAAGCCAACTATATGGTATTAAATCGTCATGTTGAAGTCTTCCAACAATAATGCCTGGAGACAAGTCTAATTCTTTTGCAAACGCTGAAATTGATTGTCTTGAAAATTTAGTCAATGAGGTTAACTTTTTATAATTAGATTTTGAGATTAGAATGTTAGAGGCAAAAACGTCTGCTTCGACTTCCTTTTCACTTTTTTCAATGTGATTGTTTGCTTCGATAAAAACTTCAGTTTTGCCATGCAGTAAGATATGACCAGCTTCATGGAAAAAACTAAACCAAAAGTGATCATCCATTTTATGTCTTAAGCTTAAAATAATCATAGCTTTATTAGTATTTAGCCATTTAGTAGCGCCGCTTACATGCGTTTTTGGCAGTTCTGGCACAAAAACTAATGAAACCCCTGATTTACGATATTTCAACTGGCTCATTAGTTACTTTTCTAATTTCAGAAAGAGCTACTTTGAACTTTTTTTTATTAAATGGAGCACATTCGACAGATTCAGACATTAGTTCACCAATTCTGAGCCATGTAGCGATAGATTCTGGTTGGCTTTTATAAGCTACAGAACGACGATAAGCGACATTTGGAGCTAAGTAGAAATCATTCCATGCAGAGATAGTGCTTACTCCAAAAAAAGATAACAGGTTTGAAAGATTTTCTGTTAGATTTTTTTTGCGAGGAAGAATACCTAAATTTGATAGCTGCTGAAGGGGAAATTTTTTCACCCATTGTTTTTGTTTATATAGGGAAGCGTGATCCTTCTCCCTTGCAACAAATAGTTCGTAGTCAGTGTTAAGATTGCTCCATAAAGAAGCTGAAACACCAATAGCTCTTTCAAGCCTGATCGCTATTGACGGGGAAATTGAAGCCTTACCATTAATAATTTGGCTGACTGTTTTTAATGTAATGCCACATCTCTCTGCTAAAGCAGTTTTTTTTATGCCTCTTGCCTCCAAGGTTTCTTCTAAAATTTCACCAGGATGTATAGTATAATCTGGCTGGTAAGCATTTGTTTCTATATTATTCATGATAGTCTCCAATCCATATTATTTCGATTGCTGTTATTTGGGATAATTCTATCCCGCCGTCCCTTTTTCGGGGGATTGTTTCATGGTTTGGGACAAAAATTAGCCTCCATTGATCTCTAATTACTACAGCAAACTGTTCATCACGACCCCCTGATAATTGATGGCATCTTTCTGGGGGCTGATGAGGAACATCTGCTAAAGAATTTGCCGCCGCAAGAACTTTCATACGTCTCATAATGAAACGAGTAGTTTTCGAGCCATATTTTTTAATTAATTTTTTAGAAGAATTAAGTTCTTTTTCTAATCGTTTCGTTTTAAAAATTATATGCATTATCAAGATGATAATTCATTTAACCTGTTAGGTAAAGCTTTTTTTATATTTTTTCTGCAAGAAGGAATATAGAGCAAGTAGGTGTGGATGATGCCCAACGTTGAGCTGAGGGGCCGGGCGTCTTGAACCCGGAACCTCAGATAAAAGTTTTTGTTTTCTTAAACATACTTCCGAAAAACCGCGCAGTACGCCCGGTCCCTCTCCAGCGACTGGTTCGACCTTCTAATTATTCCATAAGGTAAACGGCGGAAGTATCAAATGCTTCCTCTGGTTTACCGTGCCAGGAACCGTTGTCAAATATACACGGCTCGTACTTCATATTGCTGTATGTGTAGAAAGCCATCGACCAGTTCTCCTCATCACCAAAGTACCGAAGTCGGCAGAGATGAGTCGGAACCTCACGTAACTGAGCGATACGCTCTTCTCGTGACTTACCGCCGAAAAGTTCTGGGTTGTAATCCGGTGGGACGAATGGTTCAGTATACGCATCAATATAGCAAAACTTACCGCGGAATCGGACGTTAATGCGATTGCACCTATCGGAGTAGTGTTTTTCCGCATGATCCAGGATTCGTTGACGTATTCTATGCTGTATTGTTTTCGGTATTGACTTTCCCCCAGATTGAGGGTCGTAAACCCACATTCCTTTTGGCATTGAGTGTCCTTTCTATCGGGTCAAACGACTTGATAAGCGGGGGTGGCCGTTTGCGCTCCGTTTGATTTATTTGTTCAAGTAAGCCGCTTCTCCGCGGCAGATTAAGCCGTACCATCCTTGTTTCATTCCATTGCTCATGGTATCTTCTTACCGGGTTGCAGGTCGGTATCTTCACCCGACAAGGTTAAAGAA
>JAFDAE010000548.1 GCA_019314005.1 Deltaproteobacteria bacterium
CCCCCTTCCCCCTTCGCACAAGGCTACGGGGGACAAGTTCGGGTGTATTTGTTGTTATTTGATCAATGCTCCTTTTTCGCCCGCAGGGCGCAAATCCAAAAACCGATCAGGTTTTTGGATTTTCATACTTTTGGGCAGCAGACCTTTCAACACCTGACCCCATCGGTTCCCTCAAACACCGATTCGGACACTATTCATCACCAGGCCATGACAGTCTGTAACTAGCACTCCTGCCGCCACCAGGATTTTTGATAAGAACTCCCTTTTTTACTAGATCTGAAATATCTCGCTTAACACTTTCTCGACTGACCTTAGTCATCCCCTTATATTTTTTGTTGGTCAGATCTCCTTCAAAACCCTCCGGTCCCAAATCCAGTAAACCATTGATTACCTTTTTTTGCCGTTCGCTAAATACTACAGTAGCCCACTGCTGCCAAAATTTTGCTTTTTGTAACGCATTTTTTACTTCACCCTCAGATCGCTGGATCGCTCTATTGAAGCACTGCAGAAACCACAACAACCATTCCGTAATTTCTCCATCTCCCTTTTGAGTCTTTTCAAGTATGGCGTAATATTCATCACGATCAGCGTTAATTTGAGCGGACATACTATACATACGAAAATCTTTCTGTTCATCTTGAGCTAACGCCATGTCAGTGATAGCTCGTGCAATACGTCCATTGCCATCCTCAAATGGATGAATAGACACAAACCAAAAATGTGCCATCGCAGCTCGTACAAGACCATCGAATTCGCTTGTTGAATGCCACCACTTGAGAAATCGATCTATTTCTCTTTTGAGGTGAGTTGCGGGAGGTGCTTCATAATGCANTGCTTCGTAGTGAACACGTTCTTTGCCTAAAGGGCCAGACACTACCCGCATCGGCTCTAAGCCCTTGCGCCAATCAGCTACAAGGATTTTCTTCATACCAGAGTAGCCTGTTGGGAAAAGTGCCGCATGCCATCCTTTAAGCCTTTTTGGTGTCAGTTTTTCTTCATGCTTAACTGTGGCATCTACAAGCATTTTAACTAATCCGTCTACTTGCCTTTCTACTGGTGGCAGGCCGGCTGTTGGCAATCCAAGTCGTCGTGCGACTGAGGATCGGACAGCGTTTCTATCCAGCTTTTCTCCTTCTATAGCCGCGGTTGTAAATGCTTCTTCCGTCAATATTTCCGCTTTCATCTCAAGACCAATGTAGTCAGCTTCCCCCAGGAGCTTTCCTTGTAATTGACGTGACATGCCAAGCGGACGAAGAAGGGCGTCACTTTCCCATCTGCAATTGGGCCAAGTCTTTGTTTGCCATATGTATTGAACCATTTAAGCCCCCTTTACGGGTCACAAATTGACCCAAATAACTCACTTATTCGGGTCTTCATCTGACCCGAATATACTGCTTAAACGGGTCACTGTCTATCATGTTATTCAAAGGGAAGTGTATTACTTGGCACTCCTGCGGGCTCAGGTTCCTCCTACGCTAACGCCTTCCGACCAGCTTACGCCGTCGTTCTTCGAATTTCCACCTTCGCATAAAGCTTCGGCGGACAAGATGGCGCACAAGTCGGCGGACAAGCCTGCCTTTCGACCTTTTCTCAACCGCAGAACGATCCCGGAAACATATCCTGGGTCACTTTTTTACGTCCTGGTCCAGGAGTAGAACAGCAGATGCGGAGACCGCAGAGGAAAAGCGGAAAACTTTTGAAGACTTAACCCTTTTTTAGATCCTCCCTGCGTTCCCTGCGCCTCTCTTGTCCGCCATCTTGTCACCCATAGCTTTAGCGACGGGTGAAGCTGGTCGAAAGGCGTTAGCGACGGCCGAAGTGAGTCACGCCAGGGGCGGGACGAACGAGCGAGAGACAGCCTCTTTTGGATTTTGGATTCTTTCCCCTCCTTGACATTGCTTTAAATCTCCTTAGTTTGGATTGTATGGAAACGAAACTGAAAAACATCCTTGCCCTTCCCCATCGCCTGGAGCAGACAGCGGCTCTGTCCTGGTGGTTGCAAAGCCTTTTTCCCGATGAGGCGGTACGACCCATCCTCGTCGGCGGTGCTGCGATGGAACTGTATACAGAGGGCGCCTACATTATGGTGGACCTGGATTTCGTGGGGGTCGTACCGCCTCCCGTCGCCAGCGACCTGAGGAAGGCCGAGTTCAGGCGGCTGGACCGGCACTGGCTCCACGATAAGGAAAGTGTGTCGATCACTTGTCACGGCGCTACGCTCCGGTCGGGTGAGAGGGCCGTGGATCAGCGCTTTGGAGACTACCGTGTCCTCATGGTCAGCCCTGAGGACCTCCTGGTCGATCGTCTGGCCACATGGCGGCACCGAGAGTCCCCTACCGACGGCGTCCAGGCCTATCTTCTATACTACACAAAGCACGGACCGATGGACGTGGAGCATCTCCGAAAAAGGGCGGTCGCAGAAGACGTCGAACCCGCCCTTGATTCGATGATCAGGCTTTTCTTTAAGAGCAAAGGCCAGCTTCCGGACGCCGAATATCTGGGCGCCTGGGCGAGCAAGGAAGTATAAGACTTTCCCCCGACACACCGATACCCCCATACTCCCTTACCATCTTGGCTTTACTCAGTGTATTGAGAAATTTTACTCAATGCATTGAGTAAAT
>JAFDAE010000132.1 GCA_019314005.1 Deltaproteobacteria bacterium
TGTTAAGAAGCTTACTGAAATCCCCGGCCCCTTGAGCAAACACAACGTCACATTTTTTACAAAGGCCTATAATCTCTTTAGGCAACGGCAGGGGTTTTTGATATATATCTCCATCCCAATAACCTATTGAGGGGTTTGATGACAAATTCTTTATTTTATAAATATCATCCTCTCTAACAAATAGACTGCCTGTGTGCGACCATAAAACTGATGACGGTTGAAAGTCTTTTGCGACATTTACGATTTCTTGAGTTACCTCTTTGTCCTTCAGGCCATCCGCAAGCCGCGACAAGAAAGGATAAATATAGAAATCTTCTAATACACCCTGATCTTTCAATACACCCAGAGAACAATGAATGTCAGAATGTGCGCCCGGCGGGGTTTCATTAAGAATTAAGAGTAGCTTCAAATTTCATGTCTCCTTGTTTAATTAACCGACAATGCCTTGTAAAACCAGCAAAGCAACCTATCAGTAACTGTATCCTTTCTTGTTTTGATTCCGGATTTATCAAATCGGTCGCGGATTTCTTCCCTCAAAGTCTTCTGAGGTCCATAAAAAAATATAACTATTAGAAGTCCAACACCCATAATGAGTTCAACTGCGAACAGCATCACTACTGGAACATTGAACTCACGCAAAATAGTTGCGACAAAATAAATTGAAACCCCAATAATTAATGCTGATGCAATAGACGGCAGATACGCATGAACATATTCCATAGGTGTGATAGTGCATATTTGCTTCACAATAAATAAGTATGTAAGGAAACGAATGAATCCGGCAAATACTATTGCCATTGCAAATTCGTGAATACCGAGGCCCCGCATTAAATAAAAAAGTACACCCAAAATAGTGACATAAATGATCTGCATTAGAAGCTTGATGTTCAGTGTAGCCGTAGCTTCACAAACAATACCTCCAAAGTGTGAAAGCAAATTGAAAGGTGTTGCAATTGCCAGTACTTGTAAAACCGGAACTGCTGCAATCCATTTTTCCCCTAACACAAGCAACACAATTTCTCGCGATGATGCCGCAATACCCAAACAGGTTGGAAGCAGAATGGCAGAAAAAAGCATAATGGTTGATAAATACGCCTTCTTTAACCGTACAATTTCTTTTTGGACTCTACTGAAAGAAGGGAATAGAACCCTTGAAAAGCTACTTGTAAGATATTGTGCCGGTAAATTAACCAACATGAAAGCACGATTATATATGCCAAGAGAAGCAGCACCAATGAAATGTCCGATCGCAAGCGTATCAAGATTTGACCCTAAAAACTCAAAAAAACTAATAACTGAGACACGCCCACCGAAGGAATAAAGTGGCCTGTAATATTTCCAACGATAAATAAACGATAATTTATGGCGTGAAAAAGTATAAGAGAGAATTGCCATCAGTCCACTCTGGCATAAAGCTGCTGCAACGAGACTCCATACACCGAAACCATTATACGCAAGGGGAACACCTATCACACCGTAACCGAGCACATAAGAAATTATCTCGGTGATGGCTAAAGACCGGAATTCCAGGTTGCGCCGTAGTAAACTCAGGGCGGTTGTTGAGAGGCCAGTTATTAAAAAGGAAAGAGCCATTACTCTGACGATGGGAATAACTTTCTCGTTGTCAAAAATATGAATGGCAAGAGGAGCACAAAACCATACTAATACGAAGAATAATATCCCCAGAAATATAGCCGATGTAAAAGCAGCACGAATATCTTCATCAGAAATTTCCTTTTTCTGGATCAGCGCAGATCCAACGCCCATCTGAGCAAAGTAACTTCCAAAACGAAGGATTACTCCTGCCATTGCAATCAGTCCAAAGGCAGCAGGTTCCAGTAAACGTGCCATAATGGCCGTGAAACCAATCTGCAGAACGGAATTTACTATGGTTGAAAGGTAACTCCACTTAAGACCATGTAGAGTTTTTGATGTAAGGTTATCGGTCATGGTTCACAAATAATTGAATGGCTCAAAAGTTGGTTGACATTTAAAAGCTCAAAGCTTGGCGCTTTGCGCAGCTCATAGCTCATTGTCCATTGTCGATGGGGCTCGGCGCTACTACAAAGGCGGCGAGGACGGTAAATAGTATGGCGTTGGCCGGGATGTGGAGGTTGAAGTCGCTTATGCTGTGCACAAGTATTGCCGTTATCCCTGTCATGGCTCCTATGGTAATACCCCGGATTAGACGGCTCGGGTTCTGCATTTTCCTAAATCCCTTTCTATAGAGTGCGATAATCATCCAGATTATGACGGCAATCAACGGCAGTCCTGCCTCTGAGGTGAAGTGGAGATAATCGTTGTGAGCCATAAAGTAACGCTGGGGGATGCCGGGAGGTTGATATTGTGTAAAGATGGTTGAAAAGGTGCCGGGGCCTGTTCCCAGCAGGGGATGATCTTTTATCATCTCAACCACACCGCCCCAGACCTTTACTCTGACTTTGAAGTTTGGGACTTCGGTCTTCTGGTCAAGGGTACGGATTCTTTCCACAACAGGGGTGCTGGCCAGGACGATAAATGCCGCCGCTAAAAATCCGCCTGCCAGAGCCGCAATTAATTTCTTTCTGGTAAAGTAACGGTTTGTCAGGAGAACGAGGGCCATGAATGTTAGACCAATGAGTGAGCCGATCCAGCCACCGCGGGATAAACTAAGGATTAAAGCAGTAAGGATCAGGAGGGTTAAGTAAGAAAGGATAAAAACCTTTCCAGTTCTATAACCTAACAGGAAGAGGCCCAGGATAACGGGAATGGCCATCTCCAGGTAACCGGCGAGGTGATTTGGGCAGCCATAGGTGGATGTCAAACGAGGCCCATAATTACAATAGGGATATTCCCACCATGGAAATGGATTGACACCGAATTTCTTAAACAGGCCGAACACGGAAAGAAAGGTCGCCACTCCGATAATCAGATATATAATCTGTTTGAACTGGACTCTGGTACGAACCGTATGGATTACCAGGTAGAAGATGGTTAAGTAGTTAAGTAGTTGAATAAAGGACCAGATGCTTGTTTGATGACGCACGGAAAAAATGGTGGACAGTATTAACAGTATAAGAAGAATTAAGATCGGTTTGTCCAATGGGGTTTTTATCCATTTCCAATTCCAGGTTAGTGTCTTATCGAGCAGAAAGACGCTCAGGGCTATCAGAGTAACCATCTGGATGATCGTTACGGCCCAGCCCTGCACAGACCCTCGTGCAAGTGGGGTAAAGATGAGCAAGACGAATATTGCATAGCGCGTGACGCATGGCGCATAGCGAGATATAGCTGATAGCTCATGGCGGGGTATAGTTGATAGGAAGGTTTTCGGGACGCTCATTTGAATAAAGTTTTGAGTGTTGGGTTTTGAGTTTTGTGACTAAAGTCCGGGACGTTCTTCAGTTTATAAGTTTCTGTTTTTTTAGACAGGATTTACAGGATTATTAGGATTATTTTGTTGCTCTGCCAGCTTCCGGAAGAAGCTAACAGAAAGCAATCAGCCTGCGGCTGAGGGAATAGGGGGGCGTAGGGTTTCTTTGTCTTTATTTACCTGCAAGTTTAATCGCTGTTTTCATTATATCATCTGAAAGCCAGTATCCATTGCTCCGTAATTCTTTGATAAGTGTCCCAACACTTTCCACAAATCCCTTTTCTTTTGCTACTAAGAGGGGCGCTGAGGATCACATCTTAAAAATTACATATTCCCCCTAAGTTACATACATTTCATCAAATATTAAAGGCGCGGAGCGCATGGCAAAAAACTTTAAAGGTTTTTTTATTGATATCCGATAGATATTGAAAATTAGTAAGTTGCGTGCGAGAGCTTTGCATAATGCGACATTTTTTCGTCAGGCAAGGAAGGCGAAAAAGTTAACCGGAGGAATACATTGGGTATTTCGAGGATTAAATTTTGAAGCCTGACGCCGCATCACGGGAAAATGGCAGTTATGCAAAGCTCTCGTGCGAGTCCAGGAGCCAAGGGGTGAGACCTTTATCTTAGGAAATAAAAAAAACGTCTCCATTTGAGCATTTTCCCCATTGACATGGCATCTTAGGGTTCGTATTCATTATAATAATTGTTGGATTTAATTAAATTTTTTAAAAAGCATATAACAGGGAGTGTTGACATGAAAAAAGTTAGTGCCCCATCACGAAATTTTCTTTTTGCCATTCTGGTTTCGGCTCTGAGCTCGATGATTATTTATGGCTGCGCCCCCAAGGTCTACGTTAACTCTTATTCTGATCCGGAGTTCAAGTTCAGCGAGATCAAGAAGGTAGCTATTGTGCTGGAAAATAGTAATAAAATAAATTTTAAAACCGATATGCTTTTTGCTGAGATGTTTACCCAGGCCGCCGTTGAGAAACAACGTTTTTTCCTGGTTCAAAAAAACTATATCAAGGAAAAGGAAGTATCGAATCCAGACTGCCGGGCCGATGTGGACGGCGTTCTAAAGATTGCTCTGACCCAATGCTATCCAGGATCTCGAACACACTTCTTGCCCACTTCGGTCGGCGCCTATGCCAAGCTGGTTGAAACCAGAACGGGCAAGATGGTTTGGAATATGAACTATGCCTATTCATCCTCATCAACAGGATCTTCTGCCCCATTGATCGAAGAAGTAATGAAGATTGTAGTTGATAGGCTGGTTGATTCTGTCCCCTTGAAATATACTGTTCCCTCTATCGTCGGCCTGGAGAAACATAAAGATGCCGCGCCTGAAGTCATTGCGGAAGAACCGGCCCCGGATAAAGAGGAGCCTGTCCTCGTTGAAAGCCCACACCCGTTTGAAAACGGCCCCTTTCTTATTCACGCCGCCTCGGTTCGAGTCGAAAGAAGGGATATAGCCGAGGAGTTTATTGATAGAAAAACAGATGGCACCCTTCGTCTTGCCATATTAGTAGACCTGCGCTCAAAAGGTCTTTGGTATCGACTCATGATTGGACGATTTAAAACCCACGATGCCTGTCAGTCTTATCTTGGAAATGTGAAGCAAAGCTTTGAGATCGACAAAGACGCACACCCTGTAAAACTCCCATTTTCGCTGTTGATCAGCTCCGGCCAAGACTTAGCTTCGTCGCGGAGTATAGCCAAGGCTTTGAGGGACAAACATTTCTTGGCCTATCTTTGTCCACCGGCCGGCAAGGCGGAGACCTACGATGTGCTGTTCGGGGCCTATGAGTCTGAAGAAGAGGCTGCCGTGCAGGCCAAGGTAATTTTCCAAAACAACGGAATCTTGCCCAAAGTTATTTCTCCCTAAAGCGTATGGCGCAGAGAGACCTTTGCATAACTGCCATATGAGCGCTGACGCTTCACTTCGTGTCCCGTGATGCGGCGTCAGGCTTCAAATTTTGGCACGCAGTGAAGCGTCAGCGCTATCCTCGAAATACCCAATGTGTTCCTCCGGTTAATTTTTTCGCCTTCCCCCGGCGACGGGATTTCTCTTCGCTCAACTTGCCTGACGAAAAAATGTCGCATTATGCAAAGGTCTCGCGCCCATAGCTCCGCCCTTTGACTTACGCGTAATAATCATTAATAACCAGTTGTTATTGTGGGTTTAATCCTATACTGCCCTCTAAGTTCCGAGCTTTCAGCTTTGAGCTTTCAGCTTCAATGCTTCTACCTTTGAGCCTTATATTTAATGGCGAGCCCTGCCTCTTTCTCGGCCCTGTCGAGCTTGTTTAACCGCTTCAGGACCTGGGAGAATATGAGGTGATAATGGCTGTTTTTTGAATCAAACACGGTGGCCTTTTGTATGGCAAGCTCCATGCCGTCCCAATCCTTTTCTATTTTTGCGATACGGGCAAGCCAATAGTAGGCCTCGGCAACGGGCTCCTCTTGATTGAGGTCTATCAGGATTCGCCGCGCCTCATTGTATCGTTTCAGATCGATCAGGGAACGAGCTATAAATATATCGATTCGGGAAGAAAGGATAAAATCACGGCCGACCTGTTGATAAAACTGGTAGAGTTTATCAGGATAGCCCGCCTTCTTATAGAGATGATACAGTCTTTCCAGGTCCTTCTCCCTGGATCGGCTCACTTCCAGGGCATGAAAGAAGCTGGTTTCTGCGTCCTCAGGCCGGCCGCTTTGTAAATAGAGATCCCCCATGTGGATATAATGCGCGGAATTGTTTTGAAACGCGTTGTAGCCGAGCGCTTTCCCATAATGAGATATGGCGCCGGACCAATCTCTTTGTCTTCAGCCTTTAAAGAAGAAATAGCCATGTGGGCATCTCGAAGAGAAATCCTTGCCTCGATTGCCTGCTGAAGGCCGCTCATACACGCCTCTTTAATAGTGGGAGACCAAAAGTCTTCTCTCTTCAAATAGTTATATGAGGATGGATAGATACGGGCGAGCGCGCCGACAACCGCGCGCAGTTCGTCCGTCTCCCCCTGGCGATAGAGATGGCGGGCCATGGCATAGTGGTAGAGTATTCCATTGGGCCTCAGACTGACGGCCTGTTTAAAGTAGGGGAGGGGGCCATAGGGGTTTTCCTTCTTTTCAGGATGGAGATATTGATAAAGCTGTTCAAGTCGTGCCTCCGTCCTGGCCAGACCATAGGCGGTTTCCGCATCAAGAGGGTTCATCCGAGAGGCCTTCAGATAGAAGTCTTTTGACTTTTGTGCCAAAAGAACGGAGTCTTTAACCTTCGCCTCTAACGCCCCCAGTTTAAAATAGACCTCCCCTAATTCCTTCTGAATCTCGTAATCATTGGGCTGATAGTGTGCCGCTTTTTTTAGGTGGTTTGCACTCAGACCATAATACCCGTTCCGAAAAAGATTCTCGGCCCGATGATAGTGCGTCTCGGAGACAAGACGAAGAGAAAGGTGATAGAAGGCCACGGCTGATAGAAGGATTAAGGCGCAGAGCGCAGAGCGCATGGCGCTATGCGCCTTCCCCATGATATTGTGAATAGTATTTATGATAATATTTATAGTACCCCTCTCTTTTAATATCCACGTAGTTGAGCGCCACACCGAGGAGATGAGCCCGGGCCACCCGGAGTTGCTCGACCGCCTTTTTTACCATTTCCCGGTTTATGAGACCGGCCTTGACCATCAGTAGTACTCCATCCGCTTCGGGCGCCAGAACAAGAGCGTCGCTGGCAGGGAGAATGGGCGCTGAGTCGATGATCAGGACATCGAACCTTTTTTTTAGGTTAGATAGCAAAAAAGACATTCGTTTGGAGCCAAGAAGCTCAGAGGGATTCGGTGGGAGGTCGCCTGAGGGAAGCAAAAAAAGATTGGGAGCGCCGGTCTTCAAAATTGCCGAATTGATCTTTTCCTGT
>JAFDAE010000133.1 GCA_019314005.1 Deltaproteobacteria bacterium
GTGATGGCGCTCATGTATATGGGGCGGATACGGGTTCGCACCGCTTCCCGGATCGCTTCCCGGTGTGGCATATTGTGATGCCGCATATTGTTCAGGGACTGATGAACAATAAGGATTGCGTTGTTTACCACGATCCCGACCAGGATGATAAATCCGAGCATTGTGATAATGTCAAGCGGCTGATAAGCAATCAAAACATTCACCAGCCAAAGGCCTATGAAACCGCCGGCAGCGGCTAATGGAACGCTGAACATTATAACTACAGGATAGAAAAAGTTTTCAAACAAGGCGGACATCAGGAGGTAGCTGATTACTACTGCAAGTATGAAATTCCACATAAGGGCATCCCGGGTCTTGATCAGGTCATCGGCAGTGCCGCTTATATTGATCCGGTAGAGACTCCCCAGTTCCCCGCTGGCCTGGATCGGGCCGACCACTTTCTCTTTTATCATGTCGAGTGCGGTCTCCAGCGGAACCTGGGGCGGGGGAACCACCTGCAGGGCAATGGCCCGTTCTGATTCTATGTGGTTGATCTGTGTCGGCCCGGTTTCCAGTCGTATCTCAGCAAGAGAGCCTAAGGTCACCCGATCCCCTTTGGGAGTTTGTATCATAATGCCGGCAAGGTCTTGTGTGTGCTGCAGCTTTGACTCTATCCCCTTGACTACAAGGTCGATCTCTTCACCATGGAGTTGATATTCACTCGCAATGGCTCCGTCCACTAAGGCATCCACTGTTCTTCCAAGTTCTGATGTGGTTATTCCGAGTCGGGTGAGCCGATCCCGGTTCGGTATTATCCGCATCTCCGGATTACCGAGATCAAGGCTCGGAATAGGACGTATCTGCGCCTGTGGCATGAGTTGACGGAGTTCGCCGAACATTCTCCGCCCTATCATGATTAGGCGATTCAGATCCGGTCCCATGATCTCTATTTCGATTGATCGTCCTCCGCCTATATCCCGCGAAAAGAGGCTCGGCTGCTGTACAAAGGGAATCATGCCGGGGATCTTACCCAGGATACCATAGGCAAAAGGGATCAACTCACGCACCCGTTCCGGTATAGCGGATACGATTCCCATAAAGACCTGCTGGCCAAAGGCAACATAGAAGAAATTTTTAACTGGGGGGGCCGGAAGTTGCGCTGCTTCTTCACTTTCAGGATCAACCTCTGTAAGGGGGAGCACATCTTTTTCAATTGTCTTGGCGATATCTTCAAGTTCCCCTAAGTTATATCCCGGAGGAGGAAGCAATATTCCAAAGACAATGTCTCTGTTACCCTCTGGGAGATACTCTGTTTTGGGAGCTAAGAACCAGGCCATCCCTATGGACAGGCCTGTCATGATGACTACTACCAATAAACGCGCTGAAATCTTGCCACATATCCAGTAAACATATCCGGAAATCGTGTCTGCTATGCGGGTTGCCATCCCATAGATTGAAGGTATTTTGCCGGATGATTTCTCTTTTTGTTCAATCCGTTCAAAGCGACCCAATATCTTTGCCGAAAGCGACGGGATCACGGTAATCGATACCAATAGGCTTAGCCCCACAGCGCTGCTGATTGCAATCGCAATATCTCGAAATAACTGTCCGGCTTCTTCTTCCACAAAGACAATCGGCACAAATACCGCAACTGTGGTAAGGGTACTGGCCAACACTGCGCCCCAGACCTCCGCGGTACCGTCATAGGCGGCCTGGACACGGCTCTTTCCCATCTCCCGGTGCCGGAAAATGTTCTCAAAGACAACAATAGAATTATCAACTACCATCCCGATGGCAAAACTCATTCCGGCAAGGCTCACCACATTTATATTCCGCCCGAACAGCGTCATCATCAAAAAGGTGCCTACTACGCTTATCGGGATGGCGAGAGCAATGATCAAAGTGCTCGTAACATTCCGGAGAAATACAAGAAGAACAATAACAGCCAGTGTCCCTCCGATAAGGATATTCTGCCTTACCAGTCGTATAGCATCGTGGATATAGGTTGTCTCGTCATATACCTGCTCCAATTCCAAATCGCGATCTTTTAAAAGCCCCTCATTCAGCTCTTTGATGGCCTCTTTTAAACGATTCATCACCACCAATATGTTGGTACCGGTTTCACGCACCGCGTTTAATACAATGGTGGTAACCCCCTCATGGCGTACTACGACGTCCTTGTCCGCGTATCCAAGCGACACTCTTGCCACATCATCCACGGTAATCGGGATGCCGTTTATACGTTTGATAATGACTCCGGCGACATCTTCGGGGCTCTCATACTCTCCCACTGTACGCACAATGTATCTTCTTTTTTCTTCGTCAAAGTTCCCCGCGCTAATATTCTTGTTCTCGACATCAAGCGCCTGCATCACCTCTGGAATTGTTACATTGCGAGCAGCCAGTGCATCGGGATCCACAACAACCTGGAGTTCGCGTTCGCGTCCACCATAAATATTTACCGATGCCACCCCCGATATACGCTCAAGGCGGGGTTTAATATAGTCTTTACAAAAATCATATTCGTGGTTTAACTCTCCCTGATAACTCTCTCTTGCCCTGAGGACTATCCAGGTCATGGCGCTTTCGTGCCCGCCGCCTGCCTTGATTACGGGCTTGTCTGCGTCGCGGGGGTATTTCTTGACCTGATCGAGTTTGTTGGAGACCTTGAGTAAGGCGGTATTTTGATCAGTTCCAAGCTGAAAGCGAAGGTTGACGTTTCCTGAGCCGTCCCTGCTCTGGCTTTTCATCTTATCCAGCCCTTCTACATTCTTGAGCTGGTCTTCCTGCTCGTCAATGATCTCCCGCTCCACTTCCTGAGGGCTCGCCCCACGCCACACAGTAGTCACTGACACCTCTGGCATATCTACATCAGGAGTGAGTTGAATTGGTATTCTGAACAGGGAAAGAAAACCGAACAGGACGATGAGAATAACTCCCACGGTCACAGTTACAGGTTTTTTTATGGCAGTGTCGACTAGTTTCATAGGATTAGAAAAATCCGAATATCGAATATCGAAATCCGAAACAAATCCGAAATTCAAATATCAAATTTTCAAAACCCTATTCAATCTTACGCAGTACTGGATTCTTAATGAAGAGTTCAATCGTCCAAATCATATTGTTTCGGATTTTGAATTTTGGTCATTTGTATTTGTTTCGGATTTCGTGCTTCGGATTTCGAAATTATTAACTTATATTTCCTACTCTTAAGTCAATGACATTGAGTTGCGAGTAGCACTATTGAACAACAGTAACATGCTGCCCCGGTCTCAACCTCTCATTGCCGCGGATTACTACCCTGTCGCCCGGTTTAAGGAGTCCGTCCACGGCCACGTTTACGCCATACGTTCCTATAATTTTTATATTCACCGAATGTGCGGTTCCGCTGTTTACTACAAAGACGAGACGACCCCCGTTAGCTGTGACTACAGCGTCCTTGGGAACTAACATGGCCTTTGTTTTAGTCCCAAGATTGAAGACGACACGAGCTTCCATGCCGCTTTTCAACTTCAACTTACGGTTCGGGACATCTAGCCGCACAGGAAAGGTCCGGCTATCAGGATGTCCTTCGGGAAGGATTGCGGATATGGTCCCGGACACAGGTTTCATGCTGTACGCGCTTACCATAACCTGAACAGCGGAATCAGGTCGGATCTCCATTATGTAACGCTCAGGCAAATCAACGGTGATTCGAATAAGAGAAAGATCAATTAGGGTCACTACCTTGCCGCCTTTTTTTATCCACTCCCCCACTTCTGTATGTTCCTCGGCAATGAACCCGGAAAAGGGAGCAATGACTTTCTTCTTGCGTATGCTGTCCTTTAGTTCCTCGATTTCCGCTTCGTATCGCAAAACCTGCTGTTCCAAAGCCTGAAACTCGTAAAGCGTCTGGTCATACCTCTTTGCGGCAATACTGTTGGCATCCTTTAGTTTTTCGCTACGAGCGAGTTCCTCTTTGGCAAAACGATAACGAGCTTTTGCCTCTTCTTTTGCGGCCAGGGCCGCTTTAAGTCTAATGTTCAAATTGGTCGACCTCAGCCGAACCAGCACAGCTCCTTTCTTGACATAATCTCCCTCTTTGACCGGGAAGGACTTCACCAATCCTTCCACTTCAGCGGCTATGATACTTTTAATCTTCGGCTCTGTCGTGCCCACAAGGGTTACCTGCTCTGAGACCATCTCTTCCGTCACTGGAGCCACTTCAACAGGAGCCGGAGGGGGTCCCTGAGCAGCTTTGTTATCTGAAGCCACAGCAAAGGAAACAGCAACTCCTACCAAGATGGCAAACGCAGCAAGGAGAACGATCAGTCCGATTTTCTGTTTCATGAGCGTCTTATTCCTACGGCTTGATTCTAACCCTATCCGGCACGTAAAGGTGAAACGGCAACGGTTCTTGAGAGAGATAAAAAAAGATGTCATGCCCTTTTGTCACCATAACATTATGCTCTATTTTTGTTACAGGATTGATAACGATTTTGTCCACAGGCGCCCATTTTTTGCCATTATTCTGAATAAGCATGGTAATAACGCCTCTCTCGTCGGTCTTAAATGGAATTTTATACGCCTGTAATACCTGTTTAACATATTCATTTCTTGCATTGATAATATCCTGCGCCCTTTTTTCAGCCGCCCGCACTGGTGCAGGGAGCATCTCGGCAATGACCGCTTGCGAAAATAAGAGTACGGTCCCAAGGATCAATAATACTGTCTTTTTATACAGTTCCATATCAGTTCTCCCTACAAAAGACTTTTTACGAAACCATCAAAGCTTATATTACATAGCAAGTATGATTTGTAAAGTGAGCATTCTTAACAGATATTTTCAGCTCTCTTGAGTATCAAAGTAACCTTTCCGTATCAACAGCAAGGCCCATAAAGAAAACAAGAGAACCATGATTCCGTTTACAATAAAGGACACCCCGTACCCCCCTATATCATTTAGATACCCCGACAAATAAGCGAACAAGAATATAGCGGAAGTGCGCACACAAAAAAGGATTCCGGAATTTCCACCGAGCCTTTTTGCCGGAAAAACCAGAGACGTCAAAACATCCATCTCCAGAATCGCCAGCATGTCCCCGAATGTATGAATCAATCTTATGATCAATAAACTTGTAAATGTTGTCGTATATGCGGTTAAGATTTGAAAAACACTTGAAACAAAAAGTCCCAACGCAAAAAACAGAAACGCTTTCGGTCTTCTATCGAGGACCTTCCCCGCAAATGGCACAAGAACAGCCATCCAGAGGCCGAGGGCAAAAAAGATAATTCCTATTTCAGTATTACGCAGGCCGATGTTATCTTTCATCAAAAGGCTGAAGCTACTCTGCTCCACCCCGAAATGAGTCCCCAATATGAAGACTGCGGCTATTAAAAATAGCGCTTTGGGATCTTTTAAGTCCTTTCTATAACCTTTAAAGCTGAAAACCACCGGCGGATAATCTCTGAGAAAGAGCGTTACGAACAATAAAACAATAGATAACGCAAAGGCACAATTAAACATAGTGATCGGCCCAACGATCTCATAGAGATATCCCCCTGCAAGCGGGCCGGCCCCAAACCCGAGATAACACCCCAAATGCATAACAGATACTTTTTTCCCCCGATCGTTTTCGCCGATCAGTTTCAAGTATAGAGAAATCAGTATAATACTGATGGAGGCAGCCCCCAGCCCACCTAAAAACACCACGGCACATATAAAGTAAAAATCCTTCACCACGGCAAGCAAAAGAAAGTAGGCGCTGTAGCAAATAGCTCCAAAAATAACTATTTTCTTTGGAGAAAAACGGTCTGAAAATACTCCCAGGGGGAACACAAGGATGATGCTTGAAAGAGAATTCAAGCCTATGACAAATCCTATCTGTGTATCGGTAAAACCATAGGTATGGAAAAGAAGAGGGAGATAGGCAATAACCATCCAGAAGGTGAAAAAATATAAAAAGTTCGCAAAAATAAAAAGGATATATTCTCCCCTCTTCATTTTTTCTCACTCTTGTGCTTCTTTTGAGAGGGGGAAACCGCTATGTGTACCAAAACTTTTTGATCAGATTCAGAAACAGGTTTAATGGAAGCCGGTGAGAATACCACGCCCACTTCCAGTCTTGTGTATTCTCTTATGCCTTCAATGGAAACCGGCTCGGTATAGAGTACAGTTAACCCTTTTGTCACTGAATAA
>JAFDAE010000134.1 GCA_019314005.1 Deltaproteobacteria bacterium
CTGTCGCGTGATCCTTTTCTTCAGTGGCAAGGTCTACCAGTTCATTGATGGATTTTGTAATAAACTTCTCATGATCGAGAGTCTTTTTGAACATGTCCATGGGAGACTCAAACTCCACAGGCGGTTCATCAATTGCCATCAGTTTCACCTGTTCTCCCTGATCGTTAACATACGTGTAAATCTTCATGGCATGTTCCATCTCTTCATTGTACTGAACCATGAACCAGTTGGCAAAACCCTTGAGCCCGGTGTACTGGCTGTACGCCGACATGGACATGTACAGGTAGGCCGAATAGATCTCCTTGTTTATCTGTTTGTTCAACGCATTCAACATACTATTACTCAGCATTTGTATCATCACCTCCTATTGGGCATTTTTTCACTTCAAGAGGTATCTTGAAGTGTTTTTTCTCCGCAGTAATGATTTTTCTTAAGGTTTCCAAATCTTCCATACTTTACCTGCCAGATCCGGTCCTGGTTTAAGGGTGGGTTTGCCTGGTGTCCAACCGGAGGGTGTAACCTCTCCTGTCTCACGGACATGCTGGAAAGCCTGTACCTGACGAATTGTTTCCTCTACATTCCTGCCTACCGGAGGAGTCAGAACCTCCATGGCCTGTATTACGCCATCGGGATCCATAATAAATCGTCCGCGAACGTTTACTCCCGCGTCTTCATCATAGACTCCGTAGATTCTTCCCACTCTGCCCCCTGCGTCGGATAACATGGGATAGGGGACTCCACCCTCTATCATCTTGGACAGTTCCTCTTCCTGCCAGATTTTATGGCTGAAAACGCTGTCCACGCTCATAGAAAACACCTCAACACCCAATTTCTTGAATTCTTCATAACGGGCGGCAACTGCCGTCAATTCTGTCGGTCAGACAAAGGTAAAGTCACCCGGGTAAAAACAGAGTAACACCCATTTTCCTAAATAGTCAGAGAGTTTGATTTGTTTAAATGTTCCTTCATAAAACGCCGGCGCCTCGAAATCCGGGGCTTTTTTCCCAATCTGGATCATGGTTTTTACCTCCGCTTTCTGGATTTCTTCTTCGTTTGTGTGTTCTTCAGGGACCGGCTCACCTACCACGGCTCCAGTCGGCCTGCCACAACCGATACCTTTTTCAGCCATATCAGTTACCCCCTTTCCCTTATTTCCTATTCAAATCTGGCGAATTTTTCTTTTCCTACCCCGCACACAGGGCACTCTTCAGGCAATACCCCGTCAGAGACATACCCGCAGACCGTGCATACATAGTATGTGGTTTCCCTTTCCTCCATGACATGGTTCATGGCCCCCTTGTAGAGCTTAGCATGAACTTCCTCTACATCTTTGGACTGACTGAAATACAGGGATGCGGCCTTGTCACCGACCTCTTCTGCACGTTTTATGAAATTATCGTATGCAACCCCTGCAACCTGGGTTTCCGACTCGAAACTGTCTGCAAGATTCTCTTCAGTGGTCTTAATTTTTCTGAGTAACCGCAGGGCTTTCTTGCCGTGAATCTCTTCGGAAAAAGAGATCACCCTGAAGAGTTTGGCAAGTTGCGGGTACCCCTCCTGCTCTGCCTTTTCCGCAAAGACCTTGAGCCTCAGGGCAGCCTTTGACTCGCCGGTATATGCCTGCTGCATGGCATCCTTGATTTTGTCATCCATGAAATCTCCATCTCATCTCTGGGGACACGATCCCGATTTGATAAAACCAAATCGGGTCATGTCCCCCAATAGTCCCTGATAGCTAATAATTATCCGCCAGCACCTCAAAATAGGACTGGGGGTGGTCACAGGCCGGGCATTTTTTTGTGGGTGCAGTACCTTCGTGTATATAACCGCAGTTGCGGCATCTCCACGTTATCACCTTATCTTTTTTGAAAACCTTTCCCTCTTCAATGTTTTTGAGAAGGGCAAGGTATCTTTTCTCGTGCTCTTTTTCCGCTATTGCTATGTTTCTGAACACCGCTGCGATCTCAGAAAAACCCTCTTCTTCGGCCACGGTTGCAAATTCAGGGTACATTTCGGTCCACTCGTAATGCTCCCCCTCGGCTGCTGCCTTCAGGTTGGCCGCCGTGTCGCCTATCACGCCGGCCGGAAAACTGCCCGTAATTTCGACTTCTCCTCCCTGGAGGAATTTAAACTCCCTTTCGGCATGTTCTTTTTCATTGGCGGCCGATTCCAGGAAAATGGCGGCAATCTGTTCATAACCTTCTTTTTTGGCCTTTGAGGCAAAATAGGTATAACGGTTTCTCGCCTGAGATTCGCCTGCAAAGGCCGCCAGTAAATTCTTTTCTGTATTGCTTCCTTTTAATTCCATTATTTAATCCTCCTTTTCAAATTCATCTTTGCCTGCTCCACAGATCGGGCATGTCCAGTCGTCCGGCAGGTCCTCAAATTTCGTTCCGGGCTCAATGCCCTCATCTGGGTCACCTTTTGCAGGATCATAAACATATCCGCATATTGTACAAACATACTTATCCATTTTGTTCCCTTCCTTTTCCTTGACGCTGATTTTTTCTTCGTCTTCAATGTAATGCGGCGCACTCTTCGGCGCCTTGCCGCCTTTGATGGTATGGTAATAGGCATAGGTCATCGGGTTTTTGTCTGACAGAATGTCTCCATCTACGACTCTGCCGAGAAACATGGTATGGCTGCCGATATCCATCTGATTTATCAGTTCACATTCCAGGAAAGCTACGACAGAATCCAAAATTATCGGAGCGCCATTCCGGCCTGTTCTGGAATTGATCCCCTTAAATTTGTCAATATCCCGACCGGACTTGAACCCGAAGTTGCCGATAAGACTCATAGGGGCATCTTCCGATAAGGTCGAAAGAGTGAAAACCTTACTGTTCTCTATAAATTCATGAGTCAGATTGTCATGATTGACGCATATTGCGACAGTGGCAGGCTCCGATGTTGCCTGAATAACGGAGTTTACAATCTGGCCGTTAAATTTATTGTCTTTCCCCGATGTTAATATATACATCCCGTAACTGATTTTATGCAGAGCTTGTATGTTCATGAATTATTCTCCTTTTGTCTGGGGACACGATCCCGATTTGATGAAACTAAATCGGGTCATGTCCCCGGACCGGATAAAATCAAATAAGATTGTGCTCTTTGTGCTTTTCCGCAATAGCGGTGGCCAGCTCATCTAGGGCCTTAAGATCACCTTCTGAAGGCACCCCTTTGCAAAGGACAGGATCTATGACCTCCACCTTGAGATTGGGGATCATTCCGGCAAGTGTTTCCATGGTCTTTCCTCCCCACCCGTAAGAGCCGATAATGGAAAGGAATTTTGTTTTGGGACGGAGTGCATTGGCAAGGAATGTAGCATAAGCAGCGTAAGGATGAGGACCTGCCAGGACTGTGGGGGTTCCAACGACGATTGTAGCCGCGTCAACCAGGGCCATGGCGAGTTTTCCTATATCGGTTACTTCCAGATTAAACTGTTCGACCCCGACACCTTTTTCCACAAGGGCCGAGACAAGATAATCAACCATCTGCTTCGTACTTTCATGCATTGATACATAAGGCAGGACCACTGTATTTCGGGGAGGGCCAAGTATCCAGTCACGGTAGGCATCAATAATAAATGCCGGACGGGGATATATTTGTCCATGACTCGGAGCGATCATTTCTATATCGTAAAGCGCGAGTTTTTCCAGGTTCTTTTCGATTATATTCCGGAAGGGCATCATGATCTCGGCAAAGTAGCGCTTAGCGGCCTCATATATATGGCCTTCATCAGTAACGTAAAGATCGGTCGTTGCAATATGGGAACCGAAAAAGTCACAACTGAAAAGAATCCTGTCTTCTTCGAGCCAGGTTACCATGGTTTCAGGCCAGTGAACCCAGGGAGTATGAATAAATTTCAGAGTTTTATCACCAAGAGACAGAGTCTCACCATCTTTAACGGTTATGAAGAACTCCTCTGGTATTTGCAGAAGATCGATAAGCATCCCCTTTGCTTTGGGTGTAGATATCAGCTTCGCATTGGGGTATTTTTCAAGAATCTGCGGGATCATTCCGGAGTGATCCTGCTCGGCATGGTGCGAAATGATGTAATCGATCTTAGTAACGCCCTCAAGTTGTCCCAGAAATTCATCGGCCATGGCAGGATCAACTGAATCCAGCAAAGCGGTCTTCTCGCTCCCTTCAATAAGATAGGCGTTATAACTCGTTCCGTCCGGGAGAGGGACAAGAGAATCGAACAGACGCCTGTCCCAGTCCACAGAACCCATCCAGTAAATACGGTCTTTGATTTTTCTTGCTTTCATGACTGCGCCTCCTTCAAGTCTCAAGATTTAGAGTGCTGCTATCATGTTCTAAGATAACAGAATAACATATGTATATATATTGTCAAAGATTTTACGCTGTTTGCCCCCGTGTTCCAACATCTGGATTATCCTCACCAAAATTCTTCAGCAGGTTCCCCATAACATTCTCCCTGGGGCTGCCCTGTTCCTCCCGTGATTTAATCAATTGATAGGCGGCAAAGAGCTGTGAGGGTCCGATTTCTGACGCGAAGTGGCCCGCACCCTGATTCCAGACAAAGAGAGAAAAAAGCTCATCGAATTCACCAACTGTCGTGCCTGCCGCGTACGCCTTCACCAGTTCCCTTGTTGCCTGTCTGTATCGACCGCCACCCACAGCATTCGAAAGCGAAAGCAGGTACTTTGTTTTCTGATTAATGGCCGGATTGTCGTTTCCCCATACAAGTTTCCAGAAATTACCGATGATATTTGAGAGTTGGCTGTCGGTCTTCCTGAAATTGACAAGGGCTGAAGGTTTCAATGGCGGGCTGTTTCTTTTCATGAATGTATCCCCCTGCTTTATAGGCATATAGCGTTCACACTTTATCGAAACTTTATGTCAGCCTGGAAAGCCCTGCCTTGACTTATGTTAAGGATGGGTAATATTTTTTGGTTGTATTTTTATGAGGAAAATAGCGACCAGTATGTCCTCTCCTGTTTGCCGGATAGGCCACAAAAAATGTTGACAATCATAGCCCGTATGGGCTATTCTGTTTTTAAGGAGGTGAAAAACATGGCAAAGGTTTCAACAGTCAGGGCCAGAATCGAACCCGAATTAAAGATAGAGGTTGAAAAACTTTTCAAAAACCTCGGCCTTTCAACTACCGAAGCAATTAACCTGTTTTATCGTCAAGTTAAAATGAGGCATGGGTTACCATTTAATGTTGTAATCCCCAATAAAACAACCGAGAAAGTCTTTAAAGACACGGACGCAAAGAGACATCTGATTCGCTGTGAAGACGCTGAAGATATGTTTGATAAGTTGAGGATGTGATGCTCATAACATCTTACACCGGGCAATTCGCAAAAGATCTGAGAAGGATGCTTACGCGTGGGAAATCACACGAAAAAATTAAGGACGTCATCAAGAAGCTTATAAATGAGGAACGACTCGGGGGCAGGTATAAAGATCACAGGCTGATAGGCAACTATAAGGGCAGACGAGAGTGCCACATCGACCCGGACTGGTTGTTGATCTACAAAAAGATGGAAGGTGAAATTATTTTTGAAAGAACAGGCACCCATTCTGACCTGTTTGAATGAAAACTGGAGAATCAGGGGGCAGGGCCACATTCTTGACGGTTAAAGGGAAACGGCCTATTTTGTTGTTAAGAGTGTACGGAATGATCTCGTTGACCACCTAAGCCTATAATTTCACTATTTTTACCAACATTCAGAAAAGCATCGATGAAATTTATGATGAAGAGGAAAAGGATTTAATCAGCTTTTAGAAGGGTGGGCCTAATCAAACAACCTTGCCGTGTCAAAATAATAACGTGCCCTGAATTCGATGCGGGAATCATTCTGCTTCTCACCAAATTCGGAGTTGTCGGGCCCTGTGAGCAAACCGGCCTTCATCCGCAATTCGAGGTTTGTAATCCCCGTATAGAGAATCTCGGGGGAAAGGGAGTAACTTTTATTGTTAATGTTGTATATGCATGTGATTGACGGGGTAAAATAGAGTATGTCAAAAGGCTCTTTCTGTGAGACGCGCAGGTACATATAGTCCCTCATCGGATTCGGCCTTCCGTAGCTGCCTTCGGTCATTGTATTTGCTACATTCAGGAGTGTTTCATCGTTTGACGTAATGTACGCATTATAGCCGTTGTCCACGAGTCCGAAAGGAGATAACTTTTCGCATTGTAGATTGACGCTGTTTTATTGCCGGCACTGTCAATGGTCTTTTTTGTAATGTCATCAATATATGCGAATTCACCGTGAACTTCAAAGTTTGGTGTTATATTCCTGGAAAAGTCCGCTCCGAAGCGAGATGGCTTGCTGTTACCCTTCAGAAACATGAAATCGATGTCGGTATCATAGAGGAGAAGATATAGTTTGCACGCATAATTTGTGTTATTCCCCACACCGAAGTCGCTGTTCACATGCTCATACACGGGGATCACAACGGGGGTGACGGATATGGCCTGCAACGGTCCGGAGAAGGTTTTTATGTAATCCGCCGACGCCATGATATACCCTTCAAGGGAAAGATCGGGATCATCGGGATTCTTC
>JAFDAE010000135.1 GCA_019314005.1 Deltaproteobacteria bacterium
AGACGAAGTAGAAAAAGCAGAGGAAAAAGCACGAAAAGAAGCAGAAAAAAAGGTGCTTGAGAACCTGCGCAGTTGTCGTGAATCAAAGGATGTAAAAACTATTTTGCAAGTATTCTTGAATGTAAGAAAGTCGGCCCTAGTACGAAAGACTGCTGCAAGCTATTTGGGAGAACTTGGTGACCTCAACTGTATAGAACCTATTCGGAATCATACTTTCCATGATCCCGAAGTTCAGGAAAGCGCTGAACATGCTATAGAGTTAATACATAAGGCAAATTTTACAAAGGAATGTCCGTACTGCGCCGAGATCATAAAGGCAAGGGCGAAGGTCTGCAAACACTGTAATAGAGAATTATAATATTCTGAATTCCTCAATTCCTCAATCCTTTTCGGAATTCCCCTGATCCACCCACTCCGGAATCGAGTGTAAGATAAAATCATAAGCATCGTCAAGCCGTTTTACCCTAGCCTCTTTCAGAATATCTTCCGCGTCAAACCAGCACAGAGATTTCCCGTTGCGGTCATAGACGTTAAATATTCTGCGATTAGCCTCGCCGATATGTTCCTCGTCAACTATTCCAGTTACGATCTTTTTTGCTCTTTCGTAAGGTATAAATTTTATTTCTTCCATGTATTTCTCCTTGTCAAACTAAGGGAGAAGGCAAAAAAACCTTCTCGTAAAGGCTCAAAGCATATCGGTCGGTTATGCTTGCCATAAAGTCACAAACCCTTCTTTCAAGTGATATTTCCGGAGGAATTTCCCCCATTTCCATTTCAAGAAATTTTTGTTTCAAGTAATCTTGATTATCCAAGAAATAGTAATACAGGTCGGCTAATACCCGCTTGGCTTTTACGAATTCTCTATGAACCCTCTCCGACCGGTACACATTATTATAAAGGAATAACCTGAGATGCGTCATCGCCTCAAACACAACCTCGCTAAATTGCAAATGTATCCGATCTTCTTCTATAACGCTCGTGGAAATAAGATCTCTCACCATTGTTGTTATTCGACTCGAGTGGTCGTGGCCCAGGATATTGGTACATACAGAAGGGATGTCCCTTTCCCTAATAACTCCACTTCGGATTGCGTCATCCAGATCGTGGTTAAGGTAGGCCATAATATCCGCCACCCGGACCACCCTTCCTTCCATTGTCATTGCCAACTCGTTGAGATCATCCGGGATCACCTCTCCATATCCCTTTGAATGCTTAAGGATGCCATCCCTGACCTCGTGGGTGAGATTCAGCCCTCTTCCCTTGTTTTCCAAAACATCAATTACCCGCAAACTCTGCTCACTATGCCGAAAACCCTCGGGATAAATTTCATTTAATATTGTCTCGCCCCCGTGGCCAAAAGGTGTATGACCCAAATCATGCCCAAGGGCCACGGCTTCGGCAAGGTCTTCATTTAAGCGAAGACTACGTGCAATAACACGCGCGATTTCAGAAACCTCCAGAGTATGGGTCAGGCGTGTACGATAATGATCACCCATAGGAGCAAGAAACACCTGAGTCTTATGCTTGAGACGCCTGAAAGCCGTACAGTACACAATACGATCCCGGTCCCTTTGAAAAACAGTACGGATCGGACACGGCGCTTCGGGCATGACCCTCCCTTTAGAGTCAGAACTTAGACACGCAAGGGGGGACAGGGCATCTTGTTCTCGTCTTTCTACATCCTCACGAATTGACATGAATATATGTTCCTTACTACATCCTTTTGAAAAAAAATTAGATTATCATAAAGATAGCCGGTTTAAAAGTGTAAAATTAGCTCATAGCTGAAAAGAAAAGTCTTTACATTATCCATTAATTTCACATATTCTCTTAGAAATATCAGTAAACCTTGGCTATACTTAAAGTGTGCATAGCAATGTCCGAACATCATCTTATCCTTGGCGAAATCGTTGATTTCATAACCGGCAAAACCATAAAGGACACACACGATGAACGATATCGCCAGAAAATAGCCCGGTTTCTGGTTGAAAAAAAGGGCTATCTCAAAACCGATATCCATCCTCGGCAGGACTTACGGATTTCAATTGACGGGAATGTTGCGGTAATACGTATCGATTTCGCGGTCAACGTAGAAGAAAAAACATTCATGGTAATACGGTATGGCCCAGGGTCTCTTGTAACACGTGAAAGGCCTTCTGTGGCTGCGGCACGATTGCTTGAACCATACCAAATCCCGGTTACCATTGTTACCAACGGCGAAGACGCGGAAATTCTGGATACCGTTTCAGGCAAAGTCATCGCCCATGGTTTTGATGCCATACCATCAAAGAAAGAGGGAATAAAGCGTGTAAGAAAAATACAATTGCATGCTATCCCTGAGAGGCAAGCTGAAAAAGAAATGAGAATCTTATACGCCTTTGACATAGTGGGAAGCTGTGAGTGTGGTTTATAGTTAATCACGAAAGCACGAAAACACGAAATTTGATTTACTGCTCTTTTTATCTTTAAAATACTTGTAACTACTCAGGTTGTTAGGTTCACGGTTGCTCGCCATCGCTCTCGCTCAGACGAGGCGGACGGGTCAGTTTAACCTTGAACCGTGAACCCCTGAACTTTGAACCTAAACAGTTATCTCTTTTTTTTCGTGCTTTCGTCCTTTCGTGTTTTCGTGATAGCTTTTTGAAAGTGCCCATGGTTGACCGATTTAATTCTCTAACAAGATAGAAATCCTAATGCAATTGAACTACGAACATTTTATGAGCAAAGCCCTTTACGAGGCAGAACGAGCTCTCAAGGCCGGAGAGTTTCCTGTGGGATGTATTATGGTTTACGAAGACGAAGTAATTGCGACCGGAGTCCGAAAAAATAGCACGCAGAAAAATAGAAACGAATTGGACCATGCTGAGATTGTGGTTTTGCGTAAATTGAATGAGCTCGATCGATCTATAGACAGATCAAAAATTACCCTGTTTTGTACTATGGAGCCGTGCCTGATGTGTTATTCCGCATTAATCTTGAACGGAATCGAACATATCGTCTATGCATATGAAGACGCCATGAGCGGCGGAACCGAACTCGATCTAAAGAAACTAAAACCATTGTACCGAGATACGAACATAAAGATCACACCGCATATCTTAAGAGACGAGAGTCTAAAGCTTTTTAAACAATTTTTCTCGGACCCGGCAAACGATTACTGGAAAGATAGTTTGTTGGCCGAGTATACTTTAGGCGCGTTATAGGAATAAAGAGTTTGAGGGTTGTAATAGTTTTAGAGCTGGAGACAATGAGTTGCGTGTTACGCGTTGCGAGTTACGGGTTTCAGACACGCAACTCGTAACCCGCAACATTAGCTTTCGATCCTCCATCTCTGAATAATAAAATAAAGACTTTTTTCTATACAAGGATTTTTGTGAAACAGACGGTAGCATTCAAAAAAAACGAACGTAATATATTCTTTCACATTCTGACCCGGTGCAACCTCAAGTGTCGGCACTGTTATATCAATCCCAGACAACATGGAAAAGAAACCCTTCCGGCCGACACTGTCATGCGGTGGCTGAGAACGCTTTTCGATGCAAAAAAAGAAACGAACGTTATCTTTTTAGGAGGCGAGCCTACCCTCCATCCTGAATTGGATCTTTGCATCAAGGAGGCAAGAAAAATAGGATATCGGTCAATCACCGTCGACACTAATGGTTATCTTTTTAACGACATCCTGAACAAGGTGACTCCTGAGGAAGTTGACTATTTAAGCTTCAGCCTGGACGGAGCTACCAAGACGGTAAACGACAAAATCAGGGGCAAAGGGTGCTATAAAAAATGCACTGAAGGAATAAAAAAAGCGGTTTCTAAGGGGTTCCGTACCAGCCTCATATTTACGGTCAGCAGACTTAACATTCATGAACTCGGGCAAATGCCGCCCTTGCTCAATAGCCTGGGGATCGACCGTTTTTTTATACAGGTCATAGGACTTAGAGGAACGCCGGCAAAAAAGAGAAGTGATCTTCAGTTGACCAAAGAAGAATGGAGCGACCTTGTCCCAAAGGTGGCCCAAGAGGCGGCCTCTCTTGGGATACGGGTCACCTATCCAAAAGTCTTTCTGGAAAAAAATGAACCTTTCGAGTGCGCGGGAGTGGTAGCGGATAATTTCTTTATCTTCCCGAACGGAAGGGTCTACCAATGCCCCCTTTGTGAAGATTTTGCTATTCATTCCCATAGATTCAAAAAAGATACCCTGACACCACTATATGGCATTCGAGAACGGGAGCTCTTTCAACTCTCCATCCCGGAAGGTTGCGTTATGAACAAGATATTGCAACCGGGGAATCTCCGTTACGACGAGAGTGGAACGCCGGAATACAAGATAGCCTGCTGCCTGCTGAAAGAGACCGTTTTGGCTCATAGCCCCGCCCGGGCGGGGCTCACGGCTCATAGTTCCCGCCCGTATACGAACAATAAAACTTATTGACTTCACACCTAACTATGTTAACGTAAAATGTTTAACTTAACCATAAATTAGCCAGCTTCGGCTGGACTTGTAGCGCAGAGCTTTAGCTCTGCGCTACGTTTAAAAAATGGAAATTCCTATGCCATAGAAATGACAAGATAAGGAGAATAACCGTTCATGTCTGAGACAAACAAAACTGAAGCCGGATCCCGGCTGGAACCGATACAACTTTTCAATGACAGCACGTTTCATTTTGAGTGCCGCAAGGGACTCTCATGTTATACTGCATGTTGCAGCAGAATCGATATCCTATTGACCCCGTACGATGTCATCCGGATGAAAAACCGGTTGGGACTCTCCTCTGCAGAATTTCTTGCCCTGTACACAAAACCGGAACTGTTACAAAAACACGGCCTCCCCGTTGCAACGCTCAAGATGCTGGATGATGAAGAGGAGCGTTGTCCTTTTGTGAGGCCCGATGGTTGTCTGATTTATGAGGATCGTCCTTCGTCCTGTCGTTACTACCCCGTGGGACTGGCCAACCTGAGGGAAAAGGACAAGTCAGCCCACGATCAGTTCTACTTCCTTGTCAAGGAAGACCACTGCGTAGGGTTTGACGAAAAAAAGGAATGGACAGTGGCAGAATGGAGAAAGGATCAGGGGGCCGACGTCTATGACGAAGTAAATCGCAGTTGGATGGAGATCGTGCTCCGCAAGAGATCCTTTAGCAGCAAAGCTCAGCTCAGTGAAAAGAGCCGTGAGATATTCTTTATGGTAAGCTACAACATGGAAAGGCTCCGTCAGTTTGTATTTGAGAGCAGCTTCCTTGCCCGTTACGATATTCCGAAAGATCTTGTGGAAAAGGCACGAGAGAGTGAAGTCGATTTGCTGCAGCTCGGTTGTGAGTGGCTGAAGTGTGCTTTTTTTGGTGAGGGCACAATAAAACCAAAAGAAGATGTTCAGGAAAAAGGAGAGAATACCCCTCGCCAGGAAGGGCAGCAAAACGTTGCCGGCAACAGGGAATAAACGGGCGGTTGTCTAAACAAAAAACACATGAATGATTTTAAACCACAAGCAAAGGCTACACTTATCGGAAGCCTCCCGATAAGTGATCACGATGAGGCGCTCCGGATCGTCATGGAGTCTACACCGGATATCCCCCTATGGGTGCAACTCCCTGTCCATCACGAGGAAGGTATGTTGACACAATTTGTGTCCGGATTGCCGGGGCTCGTCACCTCGAACGATAGGATAATCCTCGATTCTTCCCTGAACAACTTCGAACGCGAGCTTCTGGACTTCTACGAGGAATACATCGCGGTCACCCAGGGAACAAAGTCTCTTGATGCATCCCGCTTTATTCTTACAAAAGAGTCCGCGCCAGGCTTCTTCGTGCTGCAAGAAGCGCTCAAGACAGTCTCCAGGCCCTTTGCAATCAAAGGACAAATCACAGGCCCGGTGACCCTCTCCCTGGGGCTTACCGATCAAAACAAGCAGGCGGTCTTTTATGACAAGCGACTCCGTGATGCGGTAACAAAGATTATTGCGCTCAAGGCCCGATGGCAAGTGGAACAGTTGAAGCAATTCGGAGCGCCGATCATCATTTTCCTGGATGAACCAGGACTGGCCGGATTCGGTTCGTCCGCCCTTATCGGAGTGTCCAAAGAAGATGTGGAGAAACTACTTGCCGAAGTTATCGATCAAATTCATCTGGGTCGTTGATTCTGGAATCTTCGGCAGACATTCTGAGTTTTGATGCCTATGACTACTTTGACCGCTTGATTCTCTATGCAAAGGAATTAAAAAAATTTCTCGAACAGGACAAGATTCTTGCCTGGGGGATTGTGCCGACAGCCAAAGAAGAAGATATCGAAAAAGAAACCGCGGCCAGCCTGGTGGCAAGGTGGAAGAAGGAAGCAAGCGAACTGGAAACGCTGGGAATAAGCCAAACACAAATCTTATCACAGTCGCTGATCACACCGAGCTGCGGCACCGGTTCTATGAGTCTTGACCATGCGCGAAAGGTCTTAAAACTAAACCTGGAGGTTTCCGGCTCCCTTCGATGCCTTTGAAAAACGCGACATTTTTTCGTCAGGCAAGGAAGGCAAGAATTTTAACCGGAGGAATACATTAGGTATTTCGAGGATTAAAAATCGAAGCCTGACACTGCATCACGGACACGCAGTGAAGCGTTAGCGCTCATAATGGCAGTTTTGCAAAGGTCTCGTATATTGACTTTGTTACTTAGCCATCATGCTTATGTCAATAATCTTGACACCAAAGTGTCAAATTTGTACATAAAACTGCAAACGATTTCACATTATAGGGAAAAACATTGCACTTTTTACAGATCACACCCCGCTATCGCCTCCAAATTTGATGGTTTCGCAAAAAGTCGGCTTCAACGAATCTGTCATTTCGACCGCAGGGAGAAATCTTATGTTTTCAGCATATTACAGGATAAAGATTTCTCGCTTCGCTCGAAATGACAAGTTGCCGAGACTTTTTGCGAAACCATCAAATTTAAGGTACGAAACCTTGGTACAGTTTCTGCAGCTTAAGCATAGTACAATCTGTCATATTTGGGAGCGAGAATACCAATGACATTCAAGTGCGTACAATGCGGAACAACTTGGACCAAAGGGGAGAAATCAACCTCCTATAGCCATGGCTTCTGCAAGGATTGCGCACGAGTTTTGTTAACACCTACGATCCGAAAAAAACAACTCAGGGAAGGCAAGTTTGATTGTTTCGGAAAGGCAGGATGGTTCTGTGACCAAGTTACATGTAAGTACAGATTAGTATGCTTACAAGAACCGGTCAATGCACAGAGCACGAAATACACGGGTCATATGCCCTCACCAGCATCTGAGCAAGGCGGCTGATCTCCCCTTCTTCCCCTTCCTTGTGCTATTAAATCTTCTGGTATAAACATGAAAATAATCCGTTCGGGTCAATTACAATTTATTCCTGCCAGTCACGAAGATCCAAAGGCGCCTGGCGTATTGAAAAAAGTCTTGCTGCAGAGAGATGACCTTATTGACGGAAAAATCCGTATGATAAATTGGGCACTGCTCCCTGCGGGGAAATCCTTCAGGGCGCACTATCATGAAGATATGGAAGAGGTCTTTATTATCCTCAATGGTATGGCAATGATCAGAATAGATAAAGAAGAAACGGTCCTCGAAAAAAAAGATGTGGTGGTTGTTCCCATCGGCAAAGTCCATGAGATGAAGAATATCGGTGAAGAGGACGTAGAATATATAGTTGTCGGGGTTTCGCAGGAAAAAGGAGGAAAGACGGTAGTTGTTTGATAAAAGAGGGGGAAAATTGCTTCTTCTTGGTGCTCATTTTTCAATAGCCGGGGGGCTACACAAAGCGCTTTTAACCGCGAAACAATACGGCTGTACCACGCTTCAGCTTTTCACCAAAAATTCAAATACCTGGAAAGAACGTATCGTTACTGGTGACGAAATCGATCAATTTCGTCAGGCAAGGGAAGATACCGGTATCACGGCTATTGCCTCCCACACCTCTTATCTGATCAATCTGGCATCGCCTGAGGGACAAAAACACCACATGTCCAAGGAAGCCCTTGTCCATGAACTGGAGCGATCTGCGAGCCTTGATATCCCTTATGTTGTCCTGCATCCCGGCGCCCACATGGAAAGTGGTGAAAAAAACGGGTGCATCAAGATTGCGAAAACAATAAATGAGGTATTCGGCCGGGTTCCTTCCTCACACACACGACTTCTCCTGGAGACGACGGCCGGCCAGGGCACCAACATCGGTTATACCTTTGAACAATTAGCTTTAATAATAGAACACATCAAAGATAAGGATCGAATCGGCATCTGTTACGACACGTGTCACACATTTGCAGCAGGCTACGACATCCGCACCCCTGAGGCTTATGAAAAGACTATGGAAAAATTTGATAGAATAATAGGCCTCGATAATCTCTACGTGATCCATATGAACGATTCTAAAAAGGGGCTCGGGAGCCGAATAGACCGGCACGAGCACATTGGAAAGGGCGAGATCGGCGCAACGGCATTCAAAGAGATAATGAACGACACCAGGCTCGAAACTGTCCCCAAGATCCTGGAGACGCCAAAGGGAAAGGGGGATACGGATTATGACACGACCAATCTGAAGATACTGAAAAATATGGTAGGTTGATTTATCCTTTGGCTAAGAGGCTGTCCGAGAATTATGTCCGTAACGAAAAAGTGTGAGAACGAGACAAAATTTTCGCAAATTTGAGGAGAATAGCAGGCCTATTTGACGAAAACTTGCGGAAATTTGGGCCGTTTCTCACGCTTTTGCAGTAGGATCAGAATTCTCGGCCGTTTCTCACGCTTTTGCAGTAGGATCAGAATTCTCGGACAGCCTCTTAAGAGCTGTCCAGTGCCTCTCGTACAGTTCTGAGCAATGTCTTAATGTCAAAAGGCTTAGTCAGGAATTCTATGGCATAGTCCCCCACTATCTCTGACGTTAATTTTTCCGGCGCATAACCGCTACAGATGATGACCTTGACGCTCGGATCGATCTTAAGGAGCCCTTGCAGGCACTCAATTCCACTCATTCGGGGCATGTTCAAATCAAGGATCACGAGATCGATCTCAGTTGTGGAACGGTAAGTGTCCAGAGCGCTCTGACCGTCAGGGCTCGTTATGACCTTGTATCCGTATGCACTCAGCATTGCCTTGCTCAGGATGAGAATAGTCTCTTCGTCATCAACCATAAGGATCGTCTCGGTACCTCCGGGATACGTTGTTATTTCCTCTTCCTTTTCTTCCGGAACAACTACCTCTCCTACCAAGGGGAAAAATACCTCGAAAACGGTTCCTTCACCCGGGTCACTCTGGACGGTAACATACCCCTCG
>JAFDAE010000136.1 GCA_019314005.1 Deltaproteobacteria bacterium
ACCGGCGTGGAAAATCTCTCCCTGCTTCCGGCGGGGAATCTTCCCCCCAACCCATCCGAGCTTCTGGGGTCGAAACGCATGTATTTTCTGCTGTCCAACCTGAAAAAGAGGTTCAATACCCTGATTATCGATTCCCCCCCCATCCTCCCGGCAAGTGACGCCCTTCTCCTGGGGCCTCAGGCGGACGGCGTTATTCTGGTGGTAAAGTCGGGTGTGATGAACCGGGAAATGGTGAAGAAGGCCGTCGAGCAGCTCCGGGTGTCACACGCCAACCTGCTCGGTGTCGTTTTAAACGCGGTGGATACGAAGAGGGAAGGTTACTATAAATATTACCACAAATATTACTCGCAATACTATGGGCACGATGCGTAGTGCTGTAAGCTTGAAGCCATCAGATTGCAAACCTTCTCCGCGCTATGTCCTGTGCGCCTTGATTCTGCTTCTGTCCCTGTTCGCCCTGTACATCATCACGATCAGGCTCATCGCGCAGACGCATATACATCGAGCGGGAAATCTATTCAGGGAGGGGTATTACGGCCTGGCCCTTACCCATCTCAAGAAGGCGGATCGCTGCCAGCCCGGAAATTACCGGATACAAAAGGAACTGGGAAATGTATACTATAAACTGGCAGGACTGCAGCCAGGAGTGGAAAAAACATTTTCCCAGATGCGTACGGCACAGGAACACTATCTCAAGGCATTCCGCCTCAACCCGCTCGACGCGGAGGCCGCCTATGCCCTGGCAAGGGGCGAGGAAGGGCTGGAACAACTGGACCGTCGCCTCCAGCCTGAAAACAAAAACATCAAATACAACCCCCTTCCGTATTTCCGGGATGCCATCCGCCTGAGACCCAACGGGATCATGTACCACTACGCCCTGGCACGTTACCTCTACCGCCAGGGAAAAGAAGACGAACTCCTTTCAACCGTCAGCACGCTTACCCGCATATACCCCCCCGCCTGCCGGTACCTGAAGAAAGAGGCGTTCTGGTCACCCCCGATCATGGAGGCATGCAAAGCGGGACTTCAGGAGGCCATAGACAAAAAAATCTCTCTCAGGGACGCCCATAAGGGCATGTCGTATATCCTGGCCGGTGAAAAGGAATGGGAAGATGCCATATCCCATTACGCGGAGGCCATGCGCCACAATACGATCAACACCAGCACCGGAGACTACATACACCTCGGCCAACTCTATCTGAAAAATGGACAACTCGCGGAGGCGGAGGACAGTTTTCTGAAAGGGCTGGATATAAGCACGGCGAGGGAACGGGGTTTGGAACGGATCTACGGGATCTACAAGAGGGAAGACCGTCCCGACGAACTGTACGAATTCTACGAAAAGGCAGGCAGCCGGTATGTCGGCTCTTCCACTTTTGACATACTCCTTGCCCGATCGCTGATCGATCTCAAACAGTACAACCGGGCACGGCGTATCCTCGGAGAGATAAATCTGAAGGAACCCACGGCGCAGGCTTACTATTGGCTGGCCCGCATCGCGAAAGCGGAAAAAGACTGGAACGGCATGGAACTGGCCATACAGAAGGCAACGGTTCTTGACCCTCCCAACAGCGGGTATCACCTTATTTTTTCTCAAGTGCTCAAGAGACGAAACAAGCTGGAAAGGGCTGAAAGAGAGGCGGGCCGTGCCATTGGGCACCGGGCCAAACCGTCATCAGGGTCCTACAACCACAGGGCAAGGATACGATGGTCCAGGAAAGACTACCCCGGTGCTTTAAGAGACTGGAAAACGGCTATAGCCCTGAAACCTGACAGGGCCTCCTATTACGCGCAGGCCGCCGAGGCCTGTATAAAAATGGGAGATTTATCCCGGGCGGTGGGCTACTATCAAAAGGCCCTCAAACTTGAACCGGGAAACCAGCGATACGGGAAAAGATACAAAAAACTGAAGGCCGACAACTAAAAGCTTTGAATTTTGTCATTTCGAAGGAGTTTTTACGACTGACTATAGTCCCCGCAAGGGGAAAAATCTTGCTTTAAGGCATTGTGTTTAAAGATTTCTCTGCTAGGGCCGAAATAACAAATAAGGATATGTGCCCCATGTAACTTAAGGGGCGGAGCTGTATCTACTTAATTAACCTGATTGCTTATTTATGGTTTGATTTTATATTGCTATTTTGTTAACTCTACAGACGAAAGGCAAAGAGGAGGTAGCTAATGACAACCAATGAATTGGTATTTTTAATAGAGGAAGATCCCGAAGGCGGATATAATGCAAAGGCACTCGGGCACTCCATTTTTGCTCAAGGCGATACCTTCGAAATCCTTAAAAGTAATATTAAAGATGCACTTGAATGCCATTTTGATACAAAGGAAGATATACCCAGGATAATAAGGCTACACACAGTTCACGATGAGATGTTCGCCTATGCCTAAAATACCGAGGGGTACCTCCGGCAGGGAACTGGCAAAACTCCTTATCAGATATAAATACAAAGTTGTAAGGGAGTCGGGAAGTCATATCAGGTTGATTTCAACGTATCAACAGACCGAGCATAAAATTACCATTCCCGATCATCAACCGATCAAGATAGGTACCTTAAACCACATTTTGAACGATATTGGTGAATATCTGAAGATATCAAAACAAGCACTTATTCAAGAACTATTCAAATAACCCCTTAATCCTAATATTTGTATAATGTCATTTCGAATTCCGATTTATCGGGATGAGAAATCTTGATTTTAACCTTAATCCTTAATCCCGGGTTTTTTTAACCCCTAACCCCTAACCCCTAACCCCTAACCCTTAATCCCTAACCCCTAACCCCTAACCCCTAACCCCTAACCCCTAACCCCTAACCCCTAACTGCCAAATGCCAAGACATCGTTGACCCAGATGTGTCACGACATCGTTGACTTTTAAGGCTGAATTTAGTGCCAGGACATCGTTGACCCTGAACAATTGATCTGAGTATGATAATCTCCTCTTTAATATAAGGAAAGGGAGATTATCAATGGAAAAAGAACTCAGGAAAGAAGCGATATTTCGTCACGTCATAGGAGGAGAAGAGCCCAAGAATATATACACTAAAATCAATCGCTCAAAGCAATGGTTTTTCAAGTGGCTGAAGCGATACCAGACAGGGGAGAAGGATTGGAACAAAGACAGATCCAGGGCACCATTCACACGACCGCGTGAAACGAAAGGAGAAGAGAAGGAGCGTATTGTTTCCACGAGGAAGCGCTTGGAATCGCAACGATATGCTCAAGTAGGTGTCTCGGCCATCAAATGGGAACTGACAAAATTGGGGGCAAACTTTCCATCTGATAGAACGATAACGCGGATTATACGACAAGAAGGCCTCGTTAAAAAAAACTGTATATGTGCCCAAAGGTGTTGAGTATCCGTACTTCCGGGAGGCTCTATGCTGCAACAACATACATCAGATGGATTTTGTCGGACCTCGGCATATCAAGGGCGACGGCAGGTTTTACTCCCTGAACGTGATCGATCTTTCCAGCCATCGGGTATATATAGAATCTCAAAGAACGAAAGCGAACAATCAGGTCGCCTCCAGTTTATTGAAATGCTGGAAGACCATGGGAATGCCTGATTTTTTGCAGTTTGATAATGAACTCAGCTTCCGCGGCAGCAACCGTTATCCCCGATCACTGGGGATTGTTTTAAAGCTGTGTTTACACTACGGCATACAGCCGGTGTTCATTCCGGTTAGGGAACCCTGGCGCAACGGTGTTGTAGAGAGCTTTAACGATACGTACAATAAAAAGTTCTTTCGCAGGCAATGGTTTCCCAGTTATGCGGCGCTGAAAAGACAGAGCAAGCATTTTCAGCGATTTCATAACATACACCATCGCTACAGCTGCCTGAAGGGGAAGACGCCGATGGAGGCCATCGCACAGGAAGATTACAAACCCATAACGTTGGGACCAAATACCAAGCTACCGCAGGTCACTCATATTCCTGATGGAACGATCCATCTCATCAGGTTTATCCGCAGTGATCGGAAACTTGATATTTTCGGTGAAAAGTTTGAGGTTTCCAAAGAGCTTGTGTATTCGTATGTACGGGCGGTAATCGTGACGGAGATTCATCGGCTCCAAGTGTATTGCGGAGATGAACTTGTTCATGTTTTTGGGTACCGGCTGCCCAAAGATTGAGCACATAAAATGGCCTTGGGTAACCGATGTCGTGACACTTTTTACCCTTAAAGCAGGGTCAACGATGTCATGACACTTGTCACCTAACCCCTAACCCCTAACCCCTAACCCCTAACCCCTAATCCCTAACCCCCAATTAATCAACAAGCCATTCAGACCCTTTTACGACTGCATCAAAAGATGGATTGACAGGTGAATGGGTACCACGGTATACTGAATCACAAAAAAGGTATGTCGGTATGAGGTGAAGAATATGTCTAAAGTAACAGCAAAATACCAAGTCACGATACCTGTAAAAGTAAGACAAGAAATGAGTATCGTACCCGGAACCGACGTCGATATCCAAAAAAAAGGGGAAGAATATGTTCTTATTCTTAACCCAATCGAAACAATCAGGAAGAAATGGTGTGGAAAGTTCAAGGGTGAACCAACAACAATCAAATATATGGATGAAGTCAGGGGCAAAGTAAGTTGAGAGTTTGTGTAGACACAACCATCCTGCTTGATATTTTGAAAGATGAATTCAGAAGCTTTCAGGACAAGTTGTATACTGCTCTCGTAAGAAAAGAAAATCTGGTGGCGCCCCCAGTGGTATTTGCGGAACTGATGCCTCAATTTAAAGGAAACACTAGGCAACTAACCGAGTTTTTAGAGGAACACAAAATTGCGATCGAACCGCTTGACGTTGATTCTGCCATTGCAGCAGCCCAGGCATGGATGAGATATCTGAAACGAAAAACAAAGGTAAAATGTCCCGAGTGCGGGCGGAAGCTCGATCTTAAAGAGCATTTTTTGTCGGATTTTTATATCGGAGGTTTTGCTTCGGCAAAGTGCGGCTCCATTCTTACCAGAGACAGAGGTATATACTCTAGCTATTTCCCGGCGCTCGTCGGGTATGAAGATTGTCTCAAAGCATAAGAGGCTTATACCATTTCTATAAGCATCGCTGACCTGTCATTTCGACCGAAGGGAGAAATCTTTTTTTAATTCAACATTGATGCACCTGTAAAAAGTTAGATTTCCCGTCCCCTGGCGGGAGGGCTATAACAACTTTTTTCCTCTTACCCTCCCCCACTTGTTGGGTGAGGGTAAGAGGGGGTAAGGGGAGGGGGTATAACTCTTTGTAATATTAATACTTCACCCTCACCCTAGCCCTCTCCCATCAAGAGAGAGGGAAGATTCTCGACTTTTTACCGCGTCATCAACATTCAGCATTTATACTTAAACATTGCTCATCCATGTCCCAAAAGAACAGATTGACATTCTCTCAGCGGCGTTATACATTGTATAACAAGAAGGGAGGCACGCTATGCTTGCGATACGACTGGATAAAGAAATAGAGGAGGATTTGGATCTGCTTGCCAAAACCCGCGGAAGTAACCGCAGCGCATTGGTAAGGGAAGCGATCCTGCAATACCTGGAGGACAATGAGGACTTGGACCTGGCCAAACAAGCCCAATCACAAACGCTCGGTCACAAGCCGCTGAAACAATTGAGGGCAGAACTTGGCCTGGACAGTTGAAATCAGCGACGTTGCCGAGCGGCAATTGCGAAAACTGGATCGGCAGGTTCAAAAGCGTATTCTTAACTGGCTCAACGACCGGATAGAGGGATGCAAACGCCCCAGGCATTTTGGGGAACCGTTGAAGGGTGATCACGTCGGATTCTGGCGATACCGAATCGGAGACTATAGGGTACTGTGCGACATCCAGGACGAAAAAGTGATTGTCCTGGTCCTGACAATTGGTCATCGTCGGCAGGTTTACAGACAAGGATAATCACAACTATTTGTTTTTTCTTCCCATAGTACACCGGCCATCAGCTTTGGATCCTTCTCTGAGAAAGTAGTGAGGCGTGAGGCGTGAAGAGTGAGAGGGTCGCGTAGCCATCATCAACTACAGGCGTGGCAAGAAGCTATGGCTTTAGTGAAAATGGTCTATAC
>JAFDAE010000549.1 GCA_019314005.1 Deltaproteobacteria bacterium
GATCTGATAATGATCCTGGTTTTTCTCGGTGGGCTAGTCACCGTGGCGGCATTCGGACTCTACAATTGGGGCATCAGCCGTATCCCGGCCTCAAAGGCCTCGGTTTTCATCAACCTGATTCCGGTAGTTGCGGTTGCTCTTGGCTGGGCGCTGCTGGGTGAAGGGCTTACGCCGCTTCAATGCGTGGCGGCTTCAGCCATTGGCGCCGGGGTGTGGCTGAGCCAGAGGGCCTGAGGTACGTCAATAAACCGGTCGATATCCTGAGGGGGCACCTTGATTTGTGATTATTATAAAAAGATTCAAAATCAAAGATCAAGGTTTACCCCTTTGAACAATAACGAAGCGCAACCCCGCTCCTTTAGGGGCGGGTCAAGCGAGTCCTCTTCCGGCCGGTCAGTGCTATAGACTTTTTGACACTTTTTTGGCAAGCTGGGTTTTTCTGATTCTGTATGTATTGTTTAATTACATCCAAAGGGGCTCCATCGCACGATACCGCACAATAACTTGGGGACCATAGGTGCTTGCTCCATAATTTATCCTTTATCTGATCCCAGTATTCTTTACGGAGAAAGTATGCAGATTTTCCCTTGAATTTTCCCACCAGATTGGAGATAGCAAGTTTTGGAGGGTATGAGACTAACAGATGAACAGGGTCGTCTTCACCGTTAAATTCATGTAATTTCAATCCATTTGTTCACATGTTTCATCAAATAAGAAATTTAACCTGAAGAGCATTTCAGATGTAAACACATCTCGTCGATATTTTGTAACGAATACTAAATGTAGATTAATATCATAAACACAGCTTCTGCCAGTTCTCCACTCGTATTCTCCACCTATAGGCTTGACAGTATTTATGATGAAAAGATATAGATACGATCAGGCTTAAAAATCAATGGAAACATTTTATGTTAATGGGCATAAAATTACAGGCACGTCCTACTGAAGACCAGAAGCTGATTCTGAGTCAATGGATGGGGTGTGCAAGGTTTATATGGAATGGGAAGTGTTAGGATGATAAATATCTGACTACTTTCGCCAGAAAATACATGCCTGTTAATACCTATGCTCCCATTAATCAGGCATTTGCTCGGTATAAGGACAAGGAAATGTCTCCTTGGCTGTTTAAATGCCCCAGTCAGATACTGCGGAACTCAGCAGCTAACTGGTATAAAACCTATGTCCGTTTTTTTAAAGGCCTGTGCGGTAAACCCCGGGTAAAAAAAAGGGAGATGGCGGCAGTATCCATCTGACCAAGGAACTTTTCCGATTTGAGTGTAAAAATGGGGTGATCCGGCTGCTTATTGGGTCTAAGACCAATAACATCGGTTATTTATCCATCAAAATACACCGAAAGTTCAAAGATCCTAAATCCATTTATATTAAAAAGAAAAATGGGCGTTATACAGTATCCCTGGCCTTTGATGATGGGGTCGATGAAAAAGACCTGACAGATCAGAAATCTTATTTGGATTTATTATCTCAGATTCCCCGGGAAGATCTGGAACAAATCACCATGGGTATTGACCGGGGCGTGGTAAGACCGGTACAGGCTGGAGAAGAAGTCTTTGATCTTACCCCTGGCCAGAAAAAGAATAAATCCGGTAAGGAGAAGTATCTTAAACGCCTGCAACATCGGTTATCCAAGCAGCAAAAAGGTTCCAGGCGAAGAGGCCGGACCCAGAAGAAAATTGGCAGGGTTCATGACCAAATTGCCAATATTAGAAAAGACTTCTGCCATCAAATTCTGCCATCAAACCAGTCGAAAGCTGGTAGATAAGCCCGATATTAAGGTCTATGTATTCGAAGATTTAAGAACGAAGAATATGACCCAATCAGCCAAAGGTACCGAGGAACAACCCGGCAAAAACGTAAAAGCTAAAACCGGTCTGAACAGAGCTATCCTGGACAAGGGATGGCACATGCTTGAGGCCTTTACTAAGTACAAAGCATACAGGGCCGGTAAGGTTGTATTCAAGATCCCGGCTTCTTACACCTCTCAGGAGTGTGCAGTTTGCGGCTACACTCACCCCGACAACAGAAAAAGTCAGGAAAAATTTCTGTGCTTAGACTGCGGGAATACTGACAATGCGGATAACAACGCACAGAAGGTGATAAAAAAACGAGCAATCAACCTGATTTTATACTCTGGAACGGAGTTGTCCGGAAGAGGTGTCCTTTTTTCGGGTATTGGACGTGGAGCCGGTGGTAAGCCGCATAAAGCGAAAGCAATATGTGCTCATGGCTATGAAACGTCAAAAAAGAAGAAGTTTAGTAGAGAGGCCTGACTTCAGAAGCTCTGCCCCTTTAGGGGCGAGTAGTTCACTGACTTGGAATCCTTGATTAGTCCTCTTTTTTCAGCGAGTCAAAATATTTTCGTTCATAATAGGCACCTTTGCCTCTGTCAAATATCGCCTCGTTTTCATGAATGAGTTTGGGAAGTTTACCCCAGGAACCATATGCCGGAACGGCTGTATCCCCCAATGAAAATTTCCGGCCGCAGGCCGGACATCCTTCTGCATTCAGCATGTTGAGTTTTGCAAGGTCCAGAATCACTTTTTGACGCTTTGGTGTTTTTACAGCCATGGTATCTTCTCCTTTTGGGGTTGGCGGGAAGGGACGTTTCAGGCGCATGGGTGATTGACCGATAAAATCGGTAATTTCACTATTACTTTTATTGCCGGAAAAGTCAATAGAAGCATATACCAGCTAAACGGGCTGAAAGCTGTATTTGCGTGCGTGCGAGAGTCGAACCGGAGCGTAGGCGAATATCATCTTGCATGATTATTTATCTTAATTGTCGGGCGGGGTCATAACTGCGGCCACAATGTCGCGAGGTCCGTCCCGCCCATTCCCGGCTTCTCCAGCACGATCCGGGGGATGCCGGTGCCATGAAGCTAAAGCGCAAAAACTCGGCGTGCCTCAAACAGTTTGCGCTTCTTAACGCTTCATGGCACCGGCATCTTTTCCCCGGATCGTGCAATGTCGTACGCCGGGAACGGGCGGGACTCCGAGGC
>JAFDAE010000550.1 GCA_019314005.1 Deltaproteobacteria bacterium
TGCAAGTTGGCGCCATTGGCGGTGTTTGCGTTGTCCTCTTTTGTATCGTGATATGGCTTATCAAGCTGCTGGTTAGCAGGATCGACAAGTCTAATTCGGTAATCGCAAAACATACTGATGTTAGCCATAGCATACTGAAATCCCAGGAAACGCAGAACAAGGTAAACAGCGCTCTCCGTGATGAACTTCTCAAGCGCCCCTGTATGGCAACCCATAAGTAGGGCTTGACAATGTGTGCGAAATGCCGTGAGTGCGGGAAGCCTATGAGCAGTGAAGAGCTTTGCGAAGAGTGCACGGCAATCGAGAGCGGCGAAGACGTATTTGTAACGAGAGACAGCGACGGCAAGATAGTTACTTGGGCCACCTTTGGCGGCTTTGTACCGGAATCCATGGAGCGCATAACCGCAGAACAGTTCGCGGTGGAATTGAAGAGGCGATAATGGCAATCATAGCAACCTATTCAGAAGGCCACGAAAAGCACGGCGAGATCATCGACTGGGCGCGGGAGCCGTGGCCAGCGTTGAAGCAGTACAAGGATACCAACCTTGCCTTTATCCTGTTTGACCTTGCCGAGGATGAGGAGCCAGTGCAGGTGCTAAACTTCGGCCCGATGACTTCTCATGAATTTGATTTCGGAGCGGTCAAGGTTGAATGTGCTAGAACCTACCAACAGGCGTTAATCGAACCTAAGAAAATCGAGGTTGAATAGATGGCTGATTATGACGTTGGATACCTCAAAGATTATGCCACAATACAACTTGCCGATGCCGCAAGAGCAGGGCTGGGCAGTATGGTGCGGCTGTATATAATGTAGCTGGGCATACATTCTCCAAGCCAGGAGAGTATATCGCTATTGCAAAAAATGCAACTTTGACATCATTCTCAAGTATATCCACATCCAGCGTAGACCTATTGAAGTTCACAGGGATAGCGGTAAGGGTAAATGTTTTCACGATTTCAACGACATTTAATATCAGGTTTTCAAGATGTAAAATGATCCTGAACAATGGAGGTATCACCGCGCAAGCATCCGGAGATATGGTTATTGAAAATTGCATGGTGACTCTGTATGGCCTAAATGCCGGCAGGTTTGGACTTCGTGCAAATCATGCCTCTGCGGCCATAAGGACATATTTTTGCACCTTGATCGTAGTAGAGCCTGATGGGTTTGGTGGTAGAGTTATACTTCACACCTCCGGACTAACATCTTGCGCCAACTGCATCGCATATAGCACTAACTCAGATTGGGCGGCTGGGGCAGTTACGGCAGACTATAATGTTGTACATTCTGCATCTCCCTCCCAGATTAACGGCTGGGTCGAAAAGGTATACGATATGGGGTTTGCTTGTAATGTCGATAGTTACGGGAATAAGGATGACTTCAGAGTCATAGCTTCAAGCGAAAAACAGGGTACAACTTCATTTAATGGCGATGATTTAACGGTTTATGATAAAGATATTGACGGACGCACCCGGACAACTTGGGCGGTGGGTTGCTCGGAAGGGTTCGACCTTATACAGAATGCAGACTTTCCCGCAGAGACAGACGTTCGCGCAACCATTGACTATGATGATGGTAGCTTGACAGGAAACGCAACCTTCCCCGTTGAGGCAAATGTACGCGAGGACATCGAGTACGGCGCAAACGGTACTGAATACACCGGTACCTTGGCTGTAGGCGTAGAAGCAAATGCGCCAACACTCGACAGCGTAACCCCTGGCGCAAACAGCATGACGCTATACATCACCGCCGCGACTGAGACAGACGTTATATATGGGCGCTACCGTCGCAACTCTCCGGCCTATAGTTGGGCAGAGAAGAGCGAATCATTCAAGGTGACTGGCTCCGGAAGTGTCACGATTACCGGACTAATTGATGGCATCGAGTACGAGTTCGCCGCACAGAATATGGTGGGCGGTATCGCTGGCACTGGTTCAGACTTTGCCGGTTCCCGATTCGCAATGCCAGACTCCGACGCCTTCGCCGTCTCCCGCTACAACGAGAAGTTAAACGAGCGGAACGGTACGGCCAGGGTGAATTGGGAGGTTGCAAGGCGCAGGGGCGTCAAGGTTACATTCAAAAACGGCCCCGACGCTGATGCAGTCGTTTACGCAAAGGTGGCCCAGCCATCAACCGTAACCATCGGCGTCAGAACCGGACAGATTGACCGCTCCGACATTGTAATAAGCGTACCGAGGCAGACCAATTTTCCGCCGTCTCGATTCTATCCAAATGCTACCTTTACGCTAAATACCAAGAGTTACCAAATTGACAACGTTGACTTCGACAATGAAGATATAAACATGACCGCCGTATTCATCTTGACCGCCTCAGTGCTGGGTATTGAAGATGGTTATTAGAAGCGACAAGATCTTTT
>JAFDAE010000137.1 GCA_019314005.1 Deltaproteobacteria bacterium
TTTGTTCTTTATCATTTATTTCATCATTCATAATTCCTTGTTCGATATTCTGCGGTTCAAAACAGGTTCGCAAGGTTGAATTTTTTCAAAAACCTAAAGTGTTACAAGTTATATATGGATACAACAAAAACAACAGACTCACTCCTGGCCTTAGAAGGGATAAAAAAGTACTATCCTGTAAAAGAAAAAATGTGGGCTGGAAAAACGAGTCACCTGAGGGCTGTTGACGGTGTAGATCTGAAGATAAAGAGAGGTACAATTCTTGGACTTGTGGGGGAGTCAGGCTGTGGAAAATCGACCTTGAGTCGTCTTATCCTGAGGCTGGAGGAACCAACAGCGGGACGAATTTATTTTGAAGGACAAAACATTCTTGATTATGGGAAGAAAGACCTACGTCTCCTCCGGCGGTCGATGCAGATTATATTCCAAGACCCTTATTCTTCCCTGAACCCGAGGAAGACGGCGGCTGCCATTATAGAAGAGCCGTTGATTATTCACAAAGTTGGTGACAAGACGACTCGCCATAACGAGGTACATCGTTTGATGAAGGAAATAGGGCTGTTGCCGGAACATGGAGATCGCTATCCGCATGAATTTAGCGGGGGGCAACGCCAGCGGATTGGAATCGCCAGAGCGCTTGCCCTCCGGCCCAAATTTATCATAGCTGACGAACCTATATCAGCATTGGATGTTTCAATACAGGCACAAATTATCAATCTTTTAGTGGAGCTTAAGGAGAAGTTTAATCTGACTTACCTGTTTATTGCCCATGATCTGGCTATGATACAGCACATAAGCGATCGGATTGCAGTAATGTATTTGGGTAAGATTGTAGAGGTGATGGAAAAGAGAAGTTTTGCGCAACAGCTGTTACATCCATATACTGAGGCGCTTATTGCCGCGAGTCCTATTCCTGATCCCCGCCGGGCCAAGACTCGTAATATCCTCAAAGGAGATATCCCGAGCCCAATTACGCCACCTTCGGGATGTGTCTTTCACACTCGCTGTCCATATAAGAAATCTGTTTGCCTGAACGATCCTCCTCCTTTAAAGATGGTTGAGGGCGGACATCAAATAGCATGTCATTTCCGATGAGACCTTTGCAAAACCATCAAGTTTATGCTCGTCCGACACTCTTTAAGGCAGTTTTAAAGACTCCGTAGAAATCCTGGTGGTCGACTAGAGATTTTTTTAGGATTATCTCTAACTGATTTAAGTCCTTTGGATTGATTACCATATTAACACTATTGGCAAAGGCGGTCGTCTCGTCCGTGGTGCGAAAGTTATTTCCAACAAGCACAACAAAGATATTCCGCCGAGTTGCCATGGTAAGGGAATTGAGATAACGGAGTACGTGGTTGCTTTCCGGGTTGCTGTTTTCAAATGATTCGTTCAAGACGATAAGATCGTAAACATGCAACCTAATCTTTGTTAGGGCGTCTCGTTGCGATGTGACTTCCGTCATGTGATACTTCAATCTTTTCAATGTGGAAATGATCTTATTGCTTGCCGTGGCATCATCTTCGCAAACAAGAGCTGTTTGTACCCCTTTTTCCAGAAAATCGAATGGCTTGTCGTCAACATTATATTCGTTGGAAGATACCTCGGTTGCCGAGGCATTTGACGACGAGCTTGGCATAGCTTCAGATGATTTGTCCGGTGCGGGATTAACAATGATTTTATTCTTGCACTTAGGGCATGTGAGCTTTGCCGTTTGGCCTGTCGGTAGTTTGTCCGCCGGTATTTTCAATTTGCTATGGCAGTGTTCACATGTTATATCCATACCCTAATCTCCTCTAAAAATCTCTTCCTTTTCCATAACCGGCGTCGATTTCAAGTTCATCTATGTCGGTCGTTTTTTCACCACGTGTACTCTTTATATTATCGATCGCACGTCCTGCGGCAGCCTTGTGGGAGGCATAAGCCAAAGCGGTCTCCTCGGTTATAAGTTGTTTTTTATACAGGATATTTACAATGTAATTATCAAATGTTGACCATCCAAATGCCTGTCCGGCCTCTATGATTTCGTAGAAAGTCTTCCCTTCGGATTCACCGTGGAGAATAGCATCTTTTGTGCGGAGGTTGTTTCCCATGATCTCAAAGGCGGCCGCCCTCCCACCTCCTTCTTGGGGGAGTAACCGCTGGCCCACAATCCATTTCATGGCTTCGGCAAGGCGGGTCCGGATCTGTTTTTCTTCATCAATGTTGAACATACCAAGGACACGGTTAATAGTCTGGCCCGCGTCTGTGGTATGGAGGGTTGACAGAACCAAATGGCCTGTTTCTGAGGCGCTGAGGGCGATTTCTACCGACGCCCGGTCTCGCATCTCCCCCACAAGGATTACCTTGGGCGCCTGGCGAAGGGCAGCTCTAAGGCCGTTGGCATAGGTGTCAAAGTCGGTCCCCAGTTCTCGCTGGTTAAAGGTGGCCTTTTTGTGTGGGTGCTGGTATTCCACGGGGTCTTCCAGTGTTATGATATGTACGTTTCTTGATTCATTGATTTCATTCAAAATTGCCGCAAGCGACGTTGTTTTTCCGCTTCCGGTTGCGCCGGTTATTATGATAATCCCGTTTTTTTCCTTGGCCATTTCGCTAAAAGCGGATGGGAGGGCGAGTTCGGCACGGGTCGGGATTTTAGTCTCAAGCTTCCGCATGACCACGGAATATTGGTTCCTTTGGGAAAAGATATTGACACGGAAGCGGGCCTTGCCCGGCAATTGATAGGAGAGATCGCACGACCCTTCTCTAAGGAGTACTTCACAAAGTCGCCGGTCGTTGCTAATGAGATTAAGGGCAAATATCTCTGTTTGAAAAGGAGTGAGTGAATCGACAGGCGGCTCGAGTTTTACAGGGAGTAACTCCCCGGCAGCTTCCACCTGAAACGGCTTCCCTACTGTAAGATTGAGATCAGAGACATTGTCTGCGCTGTCGAGCATTTTTGACAGTATATGGTTTATTTCTTGGTTTCGCATGGTGCCTCCTGTTAGACTTCGGTGAAATCTGTGGGCGGATTTTTCAAGAATGCCCGGAACTTGGCCTTATCATTTGCCTTGGTGTAGGCGTCATCACCGCTGATCCACCCTTTCTCGTATAGTTCCATTATGGCATCGTCTAAGAGTTGCATGCCGTATTTTTTCCCTGTTTGTACACTTGAAGGAATTTGGTACGTCTTGGACTCCCGGATAAGATTGCGTACCGCCGGCGTAGCTACCATTATCTCCGGCGCGCAACACCGTCCTTTTTTGTCAATTCGTTTAAAAAGGGTCTGTGAGATCACTGCCCTTACCCCGTCAGCTAATGTGGAGCGAATTTGTGGTTGTTCACTGGCTGGAAAGACCTCAACTATACGGTCCACAGTTTTGTGAGCGCTGGTGGTGTGGAGAGTGCTGAAGACAAGGTGACCGGTGGCGGCTGCTTCAATAGCAAGAGAGATCGTTTCCAGGTCGCGCATTTCACCGACCAATATAATATCAGGGTCCTCACGGAGTGCGCCTCTAAGGGCCGCGGTAAAAGACTTGGTGTGTGTGCCGAGCTCACGATGATTTATGATACAGCTTTTGCTCTCGTGGACAAATTCGATGGGGTCTTCAATGGTGATAATATGGTCTTTGCGGGTACGATTTGCCTCGTCGACGATTGCAGCCAAGGTGGTCGATTTACCACTTCCCGTCGGACCCGTGACAAGTACCAGACCCCTGGGCAGTGACGCAAGCTTGGTTACCACAGCGGGGAGTCCCAATTGGTCCGCGGTAAGAATTTCGCTTGGGATTTCCCTGAAGACTGCTGCAATACCGTATTTTTGCATGAAAAAATTCGACCTGTAACGAGCGAGCCCCGGTATTTCATACCCAAAGTCAATGTCACCTGTCTCTTCGAAAACCTTTACCTTATCCTCTGGCGCGATTTCATAAAGCATTGCTTGTAATTCTTCATTTTCAAGGACCTTGTACTTGACCCGTTCCATCTCTCCATCAACCCTGAGCAGTGGCTGGGAACCGGAGACAAGATGGAGGTCTGATGCTTTTTGCTCATGCATCAATTTGAAAAATGCATCAATTTTAGCCATGCACTCCCTCCTGTTTAAGGTTGAATTCATCACACTATTCGGAAAAAATCATAAAATCTTAAATAAAAGGGAGAGAGATTGTCTGCTTATCTGTTTTTTATCTGATTAATGATCTGGGAGGAGGATATTCCTTCGGTGATGGGCACTATCTCAACGCGTCCGCCGAGCTGTTCAACGATTTCATGGCCTAGTACCGTTTCGTTGGTATAGTTGCTCCCTTTGGTGAGGATGTCCGGACGGAGGGTTGCCAGGAGGTCAAACAATTTATCTGAGGAGAAAACAGTTACATAGTCAACGCTGTCCAAGGCGCTAATGATTTGCACTCGTTCCTTTTCACCGAGGATCGGACGTCCCTGCCCTTTGAGGCTGCGGACAGACTCGTCCGTATCTAAGGCCACAATCAAGACATCACCCATATTCTTTGCCTTTGCAAGGAATCGTATATGGCCTGCATGAAGGAGATCAAAACATCCGTTGGTCAAAACTATTGTCTTCCCGTCGGCCTTAAGGTTGTTTAATAGAGAGGTCAGCGTAGCTAAATCTTGTAGCTTTGAGACAGGACGTTTCTCTGAAATATTTAATGCTTTCTGGAATTCCTCTTTTTCGATCGGGGCGGTTCCCACCTTTCCGACCACGATGCCGGCGGCAATATTGGCGAGTGTCGCTCCCACTGCCAGGGGAAGACCCGCGGCTACAGCCACACCCAGCACGGCAAGTACGGTATCCCCGGCCCCGGAGACATCAAACACTTGACGGGCTTTTGCCTGCACCATGTATGGTTGGTTTTTCCCCTCTAAAAGGACCATACCGTTCTTGCCGCAGGTAATCAGTACATTATCTACAGGAATATTCGCAAGAAGTTTCTCTCCCGCGGCTATGAGGGAGTCGGTATCCTTTATCTCGATACCGGCCGCAAGAGATGCCTCTTTCTTGTTCGGGGTAATGATGGAGGCCCCCGAGTATTTACGGAAGTCCAGACCCTTGGGGTCAACAAGTACCGGCTTATTGTAAGAGTCGGCTATCTTGATCAGGCGCTTCAAGAGGTCTGGTGAAAGGAGACCCTTTCCATAATCAGAAAGGAGTATTGCATGGTACTCGGAAATATGTTTCTCTAAAAAATTGCAAATATGCGAGACCGTCTTCTCCGGAATCGGTCTCGTAGTTTCTCGATCTATCCTAAGGACCTGCTGGTTGGCCGCGATGATCCGCGTCTTTTTAGTTGTGGGACGGTTTGAATCACGGATGAGTCCGGATACATCGACTTTCATATCGGCAAAGTTTTTCAGGAGAATATCAGCATTCGTCCCTGTTCCTATGACACTGGCCACCGATACCTGGGCGCCGAGGGAGGCAAGGTTTTTTATCACATTTCCTGCTCCGCCAAGAGTGTAGGTGGCTCTTTCTGCGGAAACCACCGGGACCGGAGCTTCCGGAGAGATTCGGTCTATGGTTCCCCACAAATATTCATCGATCATAAGATCGCCGATAACAATTATTCTATTCCGTTCAAATATTGATATGTCGAAATTCATATTCGCATTACACCGGTTTAAGAGAAATTTAGGTAATATATAACAAATGGATAATGCTATGCCAAGAACAAAGGAGTATCGAGTTCATCACTCACTACGCGCTACGCGATACCCACTACTTTTTTCTTGTCGTTGCAAGATATGAGTAAGTCGTACATTACTACATTGAGTGCATTTAAGACACCGGATACAATCCAGGTGATTCGGATCTTCGTACACCTTTAGATCCATCGGACAGACCTGTTCGCATAAATTGCATTGGTTGCAGTCATCGCCTACTTCCAGAGTTATGATGCTGTGCTTGTTGAATAAGGAGTAAATAGCGCCAAGGGGACAGACCATACGACAGAAAGGGCGTTTAATAACAACAAAAAGGATAAGGAACAAGA